>NZ_JBKOQN010000015.1:0-165731 GCF_046764895.1 Nocardia sp. CWNU-33
GGTTGCCTCCGAGAGCAGCACGATCGAGGCCTGTGTCGAGATGATGAGATCGGTGATCAGCTGAATGCCATTGGAGATTTTGCTGCCGCTGTGCCACGTGTTCAATGCGAGCACCCGGATCTCTCGTGCCGCGGGTGCAGCAGCGGCAACGGACATCGCCGCACCGGCCGCGACCGCTCCGCCCGCCCCTGCCGACCCCACGTCATCATCGCTTCGCGTCATCAACCCATCATGACCTCCATCGAAATGCCAACGATTGCGCGCAGTACTGCTGCAGCACATCCGGGCTCAGGTGAGGGCCTACCGGCGGTCAGGCCCGTCTCCGACGCGCCGGAGGGATGGTCGGGCTGTTCGGCGGCTCGCTAGAACCCGCGAAGCGGCATCTCTGGACGGCCGCGAACGCATGGCCGTACCGGCTGACCCGGCGGTCCTGGGCGGGGTCCGGCAGACCAGCACGCCTCCTGCGGCCTCGGCGCAATGCGCGTACTCTTATGTACCTATCAGTGAGGTGTGCCACCGGTTCGCCGGGAGATGGAGATGCTAAGCGCCACCGAGCAGTTCAGCAGGGAGCGCGCCCCGTGCGGGAAACTGAGGGGCGGGGCTCGCCACCGCGAAGACGACGAGGCGGGCTTGGTCATTGACGATCTGCGTTACGACTGTGGCTGCCGCCGGATTCGGCGCGAATTCCACGACGGCAGCATTCGGATCAGAATCGTCCGCCATGACGGCAAGGTCCTGATGGACGAGCACAGCGCCGACTTCGAGGCCTGACGGACGACACCCGGGTGGTGCCACCATGACCGCTTCTCACGACGTCGTGATCGTTGGCGGGGGCGGCGCGGGCCTGCGTTCGGCCATCGCCATCGCGGAACACAACCCGCGGTTGAGTATCGCGATCGTTTCCAAGGTTTATCCGATGCGCAGCCACACCGTCTCCGCTGAGGGTGGCGCCGCCGGAGTCGCCGGTCCCGGCGACAGCTTGCAGGAGCATGCATACGACACGGTCTCCGGCAGCGATTGGCTCTGTGACCAAGACGCTGTCGAGGCCTTCGTCGAGGAAGCACCGCGGGAGCTGCTCCAGCTAGAACATTGGGGCTGCCCATGGAGCCGCCGGCCGGACGGGCACATCGCGGTGCGGGCGTTCGGCGGTATGACGAACAATCGCACCTGGTTCGCAGCCGACAAGACCGGTTTTCACTTGCTGCACACCCTGTTCCAGACCGCACTGTCCTATCAGGACATCGTCAGGTACGACGAGTGGTTCGCCACAACATTGCTCGTCGACGACGGCAAGGTATGCGGCATCGTAGCCATAGAACTAGCCACCGGACGCGTCGAAACCATTCTCGCCAGCGCTGTCATCGTGTGCACTGGTGGCTGCGGCCGGGTGTATCCGTTCACCACCAACGCCAATATCAACACCGGCGACGGTATGGCGTTGGCCTACCGGGCAGGCGCGCCGCTCAAGGACATGGAGTTCGTCCAGTACCACCCGACCGGCCTTCCGTTCACGGGCATCTTGATCACCGAGGCAACGCGCGCGGAAGGCGGCTGGCTGCTCAACAAGGACGGTTACCGCTACTTACAGGATTACGACCTCGGGACGCCCTCATCGGTTCCGGTCATGCGAAGCATGGAACTCGGGCCACGCGACCGGCTGTCGCAGGCCTTCGTGCATGAACTCGACAAGGGCCGAACCATCCGCACACCGTACGGACACGTCGTCCACCTCGACATACGCCACCTGGGTGCGGATCTCATCGACACGAAACTTCCGTTCGTGCGCGAGCTGTGCTCGAAGTACCAGAACATCGACCCGGTCCGGGAGCTGATCCCGGTACGCCCCGTCGTCCACTACATGATGGGCGGCATCCATACCGACATCCATGGCGCGACACCCCTGGCGGGCTTGTACGCCGTCGGAGAGGTCGCGTGCGTCAGTATCAACGGCGCCAACCGGCTCGGGTCGAACTCCCTCCCCGAGTTGCTGGTCTTCGGTGCGCGAGCCGGTCGTGCCGCTGCCGAGTACGCGAGCTCGGCCACGACCGTCCCGACGTCGGCGGTCTTGGCGCGCGGCCGCGCCGAACAGGACCGGCTGGAACGGGACCTCACGCGACACACCGAGGGATCCGAACGCATCGCGCAGGTCCGCACCGAGATGCAGAAGACGATGGAGACCAGTGCCGGGATCTACCGGGACGGCGACTCCCTCGCCGAGGCGGGCGACAAGTTGCACGAGCTTCGCGATCGGTTCGGCAGCGCGTGCCTCGATGACCACAGCCGGGCGTTCAACACCGAACTGGTGGCGGTGCTGGAGCTGTCGTGCATGCTCGATGTGGCGGAATGCATCATCGCCTGCGCGCTGGCGCGAGAGGAATCCCGGGGCGCGCACCAACGGACCGATTTTCCCGCCAGGAACGACCAGCGATTCCTGGCACATTCGGTGATCCATCGGCAGCCGGACGGCTCGGGGCTGGTCTCGTACCTCCCGGTAACGATTACTCGCTGGCCTCCCGGCGAACGCGTATATGGGAGGTGATGACGATGGTGGACCGGATAACCCTGCAGGTTGCGCGCTACCGACCGGATCAAGAGGACGAACCAGTACTGCAGTCCTACGAGGTCCCGCTGCGCAAGGAATGGACGGTGCTCGACGGCCTCAACTACATCAAGGACTACCTCGACGGAACGGTGTCCTACCGGTGGTCCTGCCGGATGGGCATCTGTGGTAGCTGCGGCATGACCGTCAACGGCGAGCCACAACTGAGCTGCGCCACTTTCCTGACCGACTACGCGCCGGGGCCGGTGCGAATCGAGCCATTGCGCAACTTCCCGGTGATCCGGGATCTCGTCATAGAGATCAGCGACTTCATGCACAAGCTGACCGAGGTCAAGCCATGGCTGATCAGGGAGGAACACCGGCCACTCGAAGACGGCGAGTACCTGCAAACACCGTCCGAAATGGACGACTACACGAAGTACAGCATGTGTATCAACTGCATGCTCTGTTACTCGGCCTGTCCCGTCTACGCGCTCGAGCCCGAGTTCCTCGGTCCGGCGGCGATCGCGCTGGCCCAACGCTACAACCTCGACTCGCGCGATGAGGGAGCCGGAGATCGGCGGGACGTTCTCGCGTCCGCCGAGGGAGTATGGTCCTGCACCCTTGTCGGCGAGTGCACCACCGCCTGCCCCAAGGGGGTCGACCCGGCCGGCGCAATCCAACGCTACAAGCTGACCGCGGCCACGCAATCGCTGCGAGATTTCCTCATGCCTTGGCGGGCACGATGACCACGACACCCCGGTTGTACCGAAAACCGATCTCCACGTTCTGGTGGGCGCAACGCCGCTCATACCTGATCTTCGTCCTGCGCGAACTCAGCAGCGTGTTCGTCGCCTGGTTCGTGGTATATCTCCTGCTTCTGGTCAACGCGGTCAGTTCCGGAAGCGAGGAGTACCAGCGGTTTCTGAGCTGGAGCGCCGGCCCGTGGGTGCTCGCACTGAACATGATCGCCCTGCTGTTTGTGCTTCTGCACACGGTCACCTGGTTCAACCTCGCGCCCAAGGCGATGGTGGTGCGTGTGCGGAACCGGCGCGTCGCACCGGTCGTGATCCTTGGGCTGCACTACCTGCTGTGGGGTCTGCTGACGACGATCGTGCTGTTGGTGGTGCTGCGATGAAAAGCAGGAGGTCCCTGGAACCGTTGGCGTGGCTGCTGTTCGGCGTCGGCGGGATGGTGGCCGCGCTGCTCATACCGGTGCTGCTGTTCCTGTTCGGCCTCGCCTTCCCGCTGGGCTGGCTTCCCGCGCCGGACCACGCATACCTGCTCTCGGTGTTGCGTCATCCTGTCACCCGGCTGGTCCTTTTCGGGCTCTGTGTGCTGGCTCTATTCCATTGGGCACACCGCTTCCGGTACACGCTGTACCACGGCTTGCGGCTCGAGCAGTTCAGCGCGTTGATCATCCTGGTCTGCTACGGCGGCGCCGTCATCGGCTCGGGAACCGCCGCTTACTTCCTGCTGCGCGTCTAACACGCGGGATATTCGGGAAGGAGACAGCTAAGTGGTTGCGCATCAAACGCACCCGCCACGTCATTGACTGCCCGTCAGCCGTGCATCAACGAATTCGTCAGTCACAGGCTGGTCCCACCGCGGGCAGCGCAACGCTGCCCGACCCACCGCACCGGCCGAATCCGTGCAGACCAGCAACGAATGACAGCCGATGCAACCTCGCCGAACGAGCACGTTTGCACACGCCGCATCAACACACGCGACGAACAGTCCGCCAAACAGGATCTGACCTGCGACCACTCGACCCAGGGAACTGGATTTCGCCCGCGGGTGCCCACCTGATCCTCTCCCGTCCAGGTCAGAGGATTTTCAACGTCCGGCTCGTATTGCCCGATCTGCCTTGTTTCCGCCCTTGATGAACCCAGGCCGACGTCGACTTCGGAGAACTAGTTGCATTGCAACTAGTGTCTATGACACTATTGATTCGGTGGTCGACCGGGCACCGATCGCGAGGATCGAAGAGATGGAACGATCATGGGAATCAAGACCGCGTTGATCATCGGTGGCGGCATTGCCGGACCCGTGACGGCACTGGCACTGCGGAAAGTCGGCATCGCAGCGACGGTGTTCGAGACGTACGACAGCGCAGCCCGCGACGTAGGCGGCGCGCTGACTGTCGCCCCGAATGGACTGGCCGCACTGAAAACGGTCGGCGCCGACGAACTGGTGCGGGCCGCCGGACACCCGCTGCACAGCATGGTCATGGAGACAGGACGAGGCCGCAAGCTCATGCGCGTCGACGCCCTACCAAGCCTGCCGCCGAGCTGCGTGATGCTGCGCGCGGACTTGTTCGGTGTGCTGCACGACCACGCCTTGGCGAACGGGATCGCGATCGAGCACGGAAAACGACTGGTCGACGTCACGGAGACCGCGCACGGGGTCGTCGCGACATTCGCCGATGGCACCAGCGCCGAGGGCGACATCCTCATCGGCGCCGACGGCATCCACTCGACTGTCCGCACCCTGATCGACCCCGAGGCTCCCGGCCCCGAATACACCGGACTGATGAGCTTCGGCTTCGGTGACTTCACACCCGACGGCAGGCGCTGCGACGGTGGCGTCGGCGATATCGACGCCATGCACTTCGCATTCGGCAAACGAGCGTTCTACGGCTACTGGCGGCAACCCGACGGCAGCGACATGTTCTTCAGCAACCTCCCACAGCAGGAGGCGATGACGATGGCCGAGGCCAAGGCCGTCTCCGCCGAGAAGTGGCTGGCCGAGCTGCGCGCCGCACACGTCGGCGACACCCCGGGCCAGCAGCTGTTCCAGCGAACCAGCGTTGAGAAGATGATCGTCGCGGGCCCGATGGAACGGATGCCGCACCTACCACATTGGTTCCGCGATCGGATGGTGCTCGTCGGCGACTCGGCGCACGCCCCCTCCTCCAGCTCCGGTCAGGGCGCGTCGCTGGCCATCGAGTCCGCGGTCGAGCTTGCCCGCTGCCTGCGCGACATCACCGACCCGACCGCCGCGTTCGCCGCCTACGAGCGGCTGCGCCGCCCCCGCGTGGAGGACATCTCGAACAATGCCGCCAAGACCAATAGCGGCAAGACCTCCGGCCCCATCGCCAAGGCCCTCTTCGGCCTCACCATGCCGCTGGCCACCCGCACATTCCTGAAGCCGGAGAAGATGTTCGGCCCGGTTCACCGGTTCGTCATCGACTGGAACCAGAAGGTCGCGACCTGACGAGTCCCACTTGCACGACCAAGGCCCGGCCCCGCGTGGGCCGGGTATTTCGAGTGACCATGGCGGGAACTCGGCAGGCGGATCCGGGCCGCGGGTCGCCCACAATCGGCACTCCGATACGCCGGGCCTGAGCCAGTGACGCAGTGGAGTCGACGCTCCGCGCGACGGTCTGCGGAATGGCGGGCGGCTCCGCGGTCCTGGGTAGGTCCGCAGGCAGTCGGTAGTGGGCGACTGTTGCAGTGCCCCGTACATAGGGGTCCGCCTGCGCGCTACCGAACGGCGACCAGGCCAGGCGGGTTCGGCCGATCTTGTCGCAGTAGTGCGGCACCATGGCTGCCTGGCTCCGCATCAGTGACGACATTAAGCCGTGCGGCGGACTCATCGCTCCCGCACCGAAGATCTCTCGGTTCCGAACCCAGATCAAGCATTCCGGCTGAATATAAAGCAGAAGTACGGAGCAATGTCAGAATTTTCCGCAGCAGTATAGGTATATCGGTGACGAATACTCATAATTGGAAATCGGTCAACTGGCGATGCACCTCACATTGGCATCAACTGCGGCGCTGTCGCTCAAACCTCGATACGCACGTTCAGGAGCTTTTTGCCTGTGAAAATCGGAATCCCCCGCGAAATCAAGAACCCGGAGTACCGCGTAGCGATAACCCCGGCCCGGGCCTACCAACTGATCTCCCCCGGGCATGAGGTATTCGTCGAATTCGGCACCTGCCGCGGGTCATCGTGCGATGGCGCGGACTACCTGCGGTCGGGGGCGACGATGGCCGCGCAGATTTCTGCCCGGTACCCAAGGAGGCTCGAGCCTGACATGGATAGCCAGATGTCTCCGCATCCGGAGGAAGCGGACGTGCACCTTGCAGTGCAACTCGGTCATGTGCGCCTCGATTTCACCGCGTGCGTCACTGCGGCTTTGTTGTTCATACAAGATTGCCGTGACCGCTGCTATCCGAAACATCTCGCTGTGATACCTGATGACAGCCGTCGGTACCCACGCTTGCCCAATGAACGCCTGTACCTGGAGCCTTGAAGGACACTCATGGGCCGAACAACTCACACCGACCCGACGGATGTCGACGGCACGGAAAAGATGGATCTGGCACAGTCTGCGTGATTGACCCGGCTCGGAATGCGAACGGGTGCTTGATGATCGATCGTGTTGTCGGTGTTCTGATCTTGGGCCGATGGCGGTTCTGTTTCCGCATCTTAACGGGCTGCGGATCGATGGTGGGGACTCGGTAGGGCTGCGGGTGCGACTGGACGTGAGCACCCGAGACGAGCCGGCAGCCTGCCCAGGCTGCGGAGTTTTGTCTCGTCGAGTTCACAGTCGCTGGCCGCCGCATCCCAACTCGCCAAGTCATGAACCCGCGACGACGTTCCGTTCAGGTTGTCGATTCGAGGGGTGCTCGCGCGTCGGATAGCTAAATGGTCCAAACGGTGGGCCGTGCCAACAAATCGGAGGAATGCCATGACCATGACCCGAACGGACGACTGTGCGGCCATCAACCAAGTCTTGGCCGACCAGTACAAAGCATGGGCAGCCGGTGACGCGGACACTTTTGTCGCGGACTACACCGAGCACGCCACCGTGATCATGCCCGGGGCCTACCGGCGGAACAGGGAGGAAGTCCGGCAGAGCATGGCTGCAAGTTTCGCTACCTACCTCCAGAACTCGACCGTGACCGACGAGATCCAAGACATCCGGTTCCTCGGTCAGGACTACGCAATCGTCGTCAGCAAGGCCGGCATCCTGTTCGCCGGCGAAACCGAAGTGCCTGCCGACCGGCTCGTCAATGCGACCTGGGTCCTCCAGAGGTGTGACGACAGGTGGTTGGTCGCCGCCTACCACAACAGCCCTGTCGACCCGAGCTAGCGAACCCCCGAGGCTGGGCCACCAAGCACATCAGCTGGGTGGCCCAGCTGTCGAGACTCGAGTCCAGGCTGTCGCTGGATCGCGAGGGCCTGTTCACCGGTGAGTCACCGTAGGGCAACGTCTTTCGTCCATGCACACTGACCGGAAATAGCGACTCCTGAATCCAACCGCTCACCCTTGCGACTCACCCACACGCCCTTCCGCGGAAGATCGCCTTGCCCCGCATCGTCGAACGGGCGACTCGACACCTCACCGGCCGCGTTGCACACCACGCAGCCGAAACCCGCCAGCCGCCGGCACCAAATATCGAGATCGACCCGCCGATACGACGACACGTACCCCTCTGCTGGCAAATTCCTCGCGCGTGTCCTCGAGCCTTCGTTTCCTGGAATCAGAAGGTGAACTGGCTGCCGTAGGCAGTGGTCTGCACCGTCCCCACCGCGGTACTCACCGTGGCGGTGATGAAGGGGACGGCCGATACCGGTGAGGCACACTGGCCGACGTTCAACGCGGCGTTGTTGAAAATGAAGTGGTACGGGAACACCGTCTTGTCGTCCAGGTCGGCCGTCACTGTCGTGACGGTGGTGATCTGGCCCGGTGCCAAGGTGGCTTCCAGGATCTCGGTCAAGCCCAGGGCGCCGCCGACGGTCGGTCCGAGGCTCGCGGAGGACGGGCTGGTCGAGGCACTCGGGGAAGTGGTGGCGGCGCTCTCGGAGGTGGAGGCGGCACTCCGGGAGATGGGGGCGGCACTCCGGGAGATCGGTGCGGCACTCCGGGAGATCGGTGCGGCACTCCGGGAGATCGGTGCGGCACTCCGGGAGATCGGTGCGGCACTCCGGGAGATCGGTGCGGCACTCCGGGAGATCGGTGCGGCACTCCGGGAGATGGTGGGGGCACTCGGCGTTGTGGGCCCCGGCGCGAGCGTCACACTCGGCAGGGTGGCGGCAACGTTCGACTGGCCGAAGTCGGGGGAAATACTCGCCAACAGCCCTTGATTGGGATCGATTCCGATGGAGAAGCCGTTGTCCAGACTGATCGCGCAGCCGAGGAGGAACCCCGCGACGGCCTGGCCGGACGTTATTCCATTGCCCTCCACGGTCAGCGAGTAGTCGCCTGATAGCTGCGCGGCATGCGCGAACGTCATGAGAAAGCTCGGCATCCGGTCGCCCGGTGGGTCCACTTTGACGTTGTCCACCGATGTCGTCAGATGAATCCCGGCACCGGAGACGTCCGCACCGGGCGGTTGGGCTTGGCTCGGCTCGGCGCCCTGCCACAGAACCACAGCCAGAACAGCCGCGACCACAGCGGTCGCGATAACGACGAATCGAGGTCGCATATTTGATCCCGTTTCGAATCGGATGTACATCAGCGGTGGCGAAATTGTCCGAATAGACCCACATGGCTAATACACGGCAAGCATAGTGGGATACCAGCCCGACGCATCGAGGTTGCAGGGTGTGTCGCGCATCGACTGGGCACGGCCACAGATTTGCCGGGCGCACACAGGATTCGAAAATTCGCCCCGTCCCGGCCGCGTCGTCGGCTTAATACTGCAACTGCACTCAGGTGAGTGGGTGCACTCGCCGCCGGTAGTGCGACAGCCGGGCTTGGTGTTGTCGGCGTCGTCGCCAGCGTGACCAGGCCCAGATGTGGTCGGCGGCATGCAGCGGAGTGAGCACGAACGCGATGAGTAAGCGGCGGATCTCCGGTAGCGTGAGAGCGATCATGCCTTCTTCGCTTCTGGCGAGTCCCCCTTTGCGGCAAGGGTTTTTGTGGCGGCAAGCCAGGCCAGGGCGAGCATCGACAGGGTGATGTGGGCATACCAGGCGCGCCATTTGCGGACCTGATAATGGTCGAGCCCGGCCTCGCCTTTGGCCTGCTGAAACGCTTCTTCCACATGCCAGCGCGACCCGGCGGTCCAGGCCAGATCGACCAGCCGCGACGAGGCCGGGCCGTAGCAGATGTAGTAGGCGATCTCGGTGGGGTCACTGATCGAGCGCCGTGCCAGCAGCCAGTGCCCGCGCCCGGTCTTCCAGGTGCCCTCGATCTGGCGGCGTGCCCAGTCGTATTCGCGGGGTCCGTGTGCGCCGGCACCGACCGACAACCGTTGCCAGGTGCGGTCGCCGAACTCCGCGACCAGCTCGTCGGCACGAGCGATGCGGTCGGCGCGGGTGGCCAGCTGGTGATCGCAGCGGGTGGCCATCACATAGAACACGTCGTGGTCCCCACACCAAGCCCGCAGGTAGCCGGCCTGACCGTAGGCCTCATCAGCGGTGAACCACACGAACGGCACCTTCGCGGCCAGCGCACGCTCGAGCATGGCGATCATCTGCCGGGGCTTGGTGGCGAACTCGATTTCGTCGGGAATCCCGGCGTCACGGCACCACTGCCGATCACCGATCCACGACTGCGGGACGTAGAGCTCCCGGTCGATCAGGGCGTGCCCGTGTTTGGACGCATACGCCAGGAATACCCCGATCTGACAGTTCTCCGTACGTCCGGCCGTGCCCGAGTACTGCCGTTGCACGCCAGCGTATTTGGTTCCCTTCTTCAGGAAACCGGTCTCATCACCGGCCAGCACGGCGGCCGGGTCACCGAGGTGTTCGACCACATAATCGCGCACATCGTCACGCACCCCGTCGACGTCCCAGTCGGCAGCGCGCAGCAGCCGCTGCATCCCGTCCGGAGCGCTCTCACAAGCGCGTTCGGCCAACGTCCACCCGTTCTTGCGTTCCAGGCCCGCGACCAGCCCCGACACATACTCACCCGCCCGCCCCCGCGGTTCAGCGCGGGTGAACCGTTCCCCGATCCTCGCCATCAACGAATCCAGTTCGGCCACAGCATGATCCAACACCACGCAACAGGTCTACCAGGAACGAACTACACGAGTGCAGTTGCAGTACTAACAGGTTCTGCTGGTTGGCGTTGAGTGTCGTTGCAGTGCAGGATGTTTCGCTGTGGCAGCACCATGGATCGTAGACGACCAGTTGTGGGCAGTAATCGAACCGCTACTACCGACGAAGGCGCCGGGAACACCGGGACCCGCCCAGATGGACAACCGGCTGGTGCTGCAAGGAATCCTGTTCGTGCTGATCACCGGGATCGGGTGGGAAGACCTACCCCAAGAACTGGGCTTCGGGTCAGGGATGACCTGCTGGCGGCGGTTGCGGGACTGGCAGGCCGCCGGGGTGTTCGAGCAGATGCATCAAGCGATCCTGGCCCGCTGCCACAGCGCGGGGTTGATCGACTTCGACCGGGTCATCGTCGACGGCTCGCACCTGCGGGCCAAAAAGGGGGCGCTGCAACCGGACCGGGCATCGTCGTCGAGGGAGAAGCGCTCGGACGATCTCGCGGTGGGCTGAGCACCAAAGTCCATCTGGCCGTCGACGGCCGCGGCCTACCGATGCGGGTACTGCTCACACCGGGCCAAGCCGGAGACAACCCGCAGATGCTGGCGCTGCTCGACGGCATCAGCGTGGCCAGGGTCGGGCCGGGTCGGCCGCGCGTCCGTCCCGACGCGGTGATCGCCGACAGGGCGTATTCGCATCCGTCGACCCGGCGCGCTACGCGAGCGCCGGGTCCGGTTCATCAGTCCCGAACGTCACGATCAGATCGGTGGTCGCAAAGCCAAGGGATCACGCGGCGGCCGACCGCCCTCGTTCGATGCCGAAACCTACAAGCAGCGCAATGTCGTCGAGCGATGCTTCAACAGACTCAAACAATTCCGCGACCTGGCCACCCGCTACACCAAACGCGCCGCCTACTACCAGGCCGAACTCACCATCGCCGCCATCATCCTAGGTAGTTTCATTCGACTTACCTGACGGTGCTCGCCGAAATCGACTTCGACGCAATCTTGGTGATCGACCAACCGCTCAGCGCGTGCCGAAGCGTAGACGCGAGTAGAAGCTTGCCGGTGGGCATGCTCCCGAGACTGGAGAAGGATCGCGGCGGAATCAGAGAGTTTCCGGTCCGGTGGGGAGGACCACTGTCGGGCTATGTCGGTCGCGCGGGAAGGCCGCGGCGTTCGTGTGTCGGCGGCGGACGGATTCGTCGGTCGTAGGCCGAGCTGGACAAGATCGTCACCCTGCTGCTTGTCGACGCGGAACGCAGCCTCCGGCGGCGGATACCTGACGGCGGCCATTGACGTGGCAAGCCATGCCATCACCTGCCCCGACAACTGCCCGCGCCGGAAGTCCTCCTCGCCGGGATCGGACACCAGCCGGTGCTCCACCATCCACCGCGGCATCCGTTCCTCGAGCTCGTTGGCATCGGGATACAGGCACGCCAACGGGAACATGATCACCGGCTCGGGCCGGCAACGGTAGAAGGCCGACGCGCGAAGACGAAGAGTAGGATGATGCGCTGTGGCGACCAGAGGTTGGGATCGCGTCGGTGGGCTACCCGCAGCCACCGCGAACTTCGTTGGTCGTGACCGTGAGCTGGAGACGATCAGCACCCTGCTGTTGAGTTCGGCCCGGTTGATCACGTTGACCGGGCCGGGAGGGATCGGTAAAACCCGGTTGGCGGCCGAGGCCGTGCGGCGTTACCACAAAGCCAGAAGCGTACCGGTGTATTGGGCGCGGTTGGCCCGGCTGGTCAAAGGCTGCGACCGTGCCGCTGTCGAGGAAGAAGTCGCCAAGGCGGTGCTGGATGTCGACTTCTCCGGTCGGTCGGTGTTCGACGCGTTGGTCGAGACGTTCGCCGTCGCCGATGCGGCGGGGCGGGACCGGCAGATCGTGTTGGTGCTGGACAACTGCGAGCACGTCGTCGTCGGTGCCGGTGAGTTGATCGCCGAACTGCTGGAGGCGGTGCCGGGGCTGAGCGTCGTGGCGACCAGCCGCGAGGCGATCGGCTGGATCGACGAGCGACTGGTCGAGGTGCCCCCGCTGACCCGCGAGCAGGCGTTGGCATTGTTCCGGCAACGGGCCGAACAGGCTGGCCACCCGATCGCCGAGCGCGAGCAGATCACCACGGTCGAGTCGATCTGTCGCCACGTGCACAACCATCCGCTCTACATCCAGCTGGCCGCTGCCCGAATGCGTCTGCAACCACTGGCGAGCATCCTCGACGAGTTGAGCGGCCGGGCCGCCGACGGACGGATGCGCTGGTCGCCCGGACCACGGTTCGGAGTTGACCCCCGTCACCGGGCGGTCGGCGACGTCATCGCCTGGTCGTACGAGCTGTGCACCGACACCGAACGTCTGTTGCTGGACCGCATGTCGGTGTTCGCCGCGGGCTATGACCCCAACCCGCAAGACAACATCGGTGACAGAGTCCTCGACGTCGGGGCCGACCTGGAAGCCATCCAGGCTGTCTGCGCCGACGACCCCGGCACCGATGCGGTCGTGAGGGTGATGATCGATGAGGTCGAGGGGTTGCTGGAGCGTCTGGTCGACCAGTCGCTGGTGTCGGTACACATGACGGCGACGACCGTGCGATATTCGCTATTGGAAAGTATCCGAGTATTCGCCCAGCAGCGACTAATCGAACGCTCCACCGGCGAGATGAACGACGAACCAGCCCGGCTGGCTGCGCGCCACCGCCGTTACTATCGCGACAAAGTCTTGTACGCGGCGTCCCACTGGTTCGGTCCCACAGAGAGGGACCTGCTGGATTGGGCCCGCGCCGAATGGGACAACCTGCTGACCGCGATCGAGTCCAGTCTCGCCACACCGGGCGAATCCGTACTCGGCCTGGAGATCTGCGTCGGGCTGATGGTCCTGCGCGTCCCGTTCTTCGCGGGCTCGCTGCGAGAGACCCGCCGCTGGACCGAACGCACCCTGGCGGCCACTCGTGTCCTGCGCCCGCAGCCGGTCGAACTCCAAACAGACGCTGTGGCCCAGCTCGTGCTGATCTTGCTGTGTCAGGGCCAGCTCGAAGACGCCGAACGAATGCTCGAAGACTGCATCCTCCTCTGTCTGCCCGAGGCCAGGGCCGACTGGCGACAAAACCCCGAAACCGATATCGGCCTGCCCGCCGCTGTCGAATTCGCGTGGGGCGCTGAACTGTTGCTGGCCCGCAGTGATCGGCGAGCCATCACAGTCTTGACTCGCGCCGCCGACAAAGCCCACCGTCTGGGCAGCGAAGGCCCCGCCTCGATGTGCGAAATGTTCGCCGCGCTGGCCGCTAGTATGCTCGGATCACCGCAACAAGCCCGCGAGATCCCCCGACGCAACCTCGATAACGCCACCGCATCGGGGGCGTGGTGGACGAAATCCTGGGCCGAACTGGCCTGGGCGATTACGCTCACCCAACACGGCAACCCCACCGAGGCGCTCGCCGTCGGACGCGCCGCGCTGGCACAGCAACTCCCAACGGGCGACCAATGGGGTGCGTTGTGGGCGGTGGAAATCCGAATATGGTCGCTTGCCCAGATCATCACCGACACGATCGCCGCCGCAAACCCCGACCGAGCCACCCTCACCGCCCTGGCCACCGAAGCCGCTCAACTTGCCGGAGGGACCAAAACACTCCGCGCCCGAATCGGCGTCGGCATCGAGAACATGGGTCCCTTCGGCGCTGAAACCGCCAAGGCGATCGGCATCGTGCGCCGCGTGCTCGGGGACAACACCTTCACCGTCGCCGAAACCCGAGGCTCTCGGCTGCGCCCCGAACTGACCGAGGTCCAACAGCTCGCTCTGGGCACACTGCACATCGAACAACCCGCCCGCAACGACACCCGATCGCCTTGGAACGAACTATCCACCGCGGAACGGCAGGTCGCGATCCTGGCAGCGGCCGGATGGACCAACACCGCCATCGCCGCACGCCGAGGAAACTCCTCCAGAACCATCGACGCCCAGGTCAGTGCCATCTTCCAGAAACTGGTCATCACCTCACGCGCCGACATCATCGGATTCGTCCCCAAAAACCACATCGACCACGTCCAAACCGAAGCCACCCGACGACCGCACCTGCACCGCCACCAACCCCACCGATAACCGGGAGTATCTCGTTAACGGTGTTTCCGGCGTTGTTCCTCAGTAAGTTTGGGCGTCGGGCCAGCGGTCGGCGAAGGTGATCGCGAACGCGTTGACCGCAGGTTTCCAGCGCATCGTCCATCGTGCCCGACCGGCGCCGGTCGAGTCGAGTGAACGGGTGACCAGCTACAGGCATTTCAGGGCGGCCTGCTCGCTGGGGAAATGTCCTCGGGCCTTGATGACTCGTTACCCGACTTCGTGGACGACGGCCTCGACGCGCACTTGCAGGACCGCCTGCAGGACCATCCGCGACATCGACATGTTCGACATGTGCCCCGCCAGTGTGATCACCGCGTGCGCCGCGGCGCGGCGGCATTCCTGGATCAGATCGACGAACGCTGGTGGCAGCATTCCGGTCTCCGGTGGCGGTTCATGGAACACGGTACCCAGCTCGTAGCCGAGCGAGCGGGCAGCAGCCCGTAACGTGTCTTCACCCGACTCGCCGTCGCGATCACCGATCAAGTCATCACGCAAGTACCCGTAGGCAAGAGGTAATAGTGCAGTCATCATAGAAGCCAATTCCGCATCGACCGACCACCGCAGACAACCACCTGCGCCAGCCGGATGGATATGTTCGCCGCAGCCCGCTCGCAAAGCCAAGCCCGGCACTCGTAGCCACTCGTATCCAGTTGATGACCGCGACCCCACCGAGCGTCGTTGCCCGACTCGGCTCCACGTCGTTGTGCACCGCAGGGGTCGCCATCGTCGCTGACGGGCATCAACCGCGCGGTGGAACGCACCCAACCGACACCTGTGCCCGCCGACACCTCTTACCCTCGTCGCATAGGTAGCCAACCCACATCGGCAAGGTACGCAACTACCTACCTAGATGGGTCGGGCGGGTCACCATCGCGTGACTTAGTGAGCGTCCGGGAACTGTCGTCAGCTGTCGGTGGTGGTGAGTTATCGGTGGATTCGGCCATGCCGGGTTCGGTGGTGCCGGGTCGGCGATGTGGTTGCGGGTGAACGGTGTTCGGTCCGGCGTGGTGTAGTTCGGACATGAAGAACTCCTGGTAGATCACCGGTTGTCGAGACCATGTTCTGCCAGGAGTTCGTGTGTCAGTATTGCCGAGTCTGTGTTCGTCCTGCCCAGCCCATGGCCAGTCGCCGTTGCGGTGTCCGGCGTATCCGTCCTCGTGCAGTGACAAGCAGTGGGACCCACTCGGCACGAAGACACGGGTGGTGTGCGAGCGCGAGGACGAGTCACCGCTCGGGCCGGGCGGGGGTCAGGCGGACCGTGGTTGATCCACGCGTCGACGTTCGGCAGCGCTCCGGCGTCAATCGGCTCAACCTGGGCACCGACCCGACACCGGGGTAACCGCCCCAGACCGGCGGCACCTCGAGATCAGCGTCCCTGCCAGCACCGATGCCGTCGGCCATCGCCATTCGGGACCTTAGTCCCTCGCGGCGCGTCTCGTACTCCGGCCAGACTCGAAACCGGACGGCTACACCCGACCGAGCAGAGGCCTTGATAATGCCCAATGACAGTATGGTCATCGATCGCGTTGGTCTGGATCGCCTGGTGGATGTGCTGCGTGAGCACGGATACCGGGTCATCGGTCCGCAAGTGCGCGACGGGGCGATCGTGCTCGGCGAACTGGAGTCGGGCGCGCGGCTTCCCGCGGGGTGGGGCGTGGAGACCGCGCCCGGACGGTATCGGTTACATCGCCGAACCGACGAGGCGGTGTTCGCGCATTCGGCTGGCCCCGGGTCCTGGAAGCAGTTCTTGCATCCGCCGCGCCGCAAAGTTCTCGATATCGGACCAGACCTGCAGACCGAACCCGTCGAGGATGTTCCGGCGCGCTCCGCGTTTCTCGGCGTCCGCGGCTGCGATTTGGCCTCGATCGCGATCCTGGGGCGGGTACTCGGTGGCGGGGCGCATCCCGACTCCTCGTTCACCGCCCGCCGGAAAGATCTCTTCGTCGTCGCCGTGAACTGCACCGAGCCGGGCGGGGTGTGCTTCTGCGCGTCGATGGGCACCGGCCCCGGAGTGTCGGCCGGATACGATCTCGCTCTCACCGAGCGCGTCGACGCCGAGGGGCACCGATTCCTCGTCGACGTGGGTAGCGAAGACGGCGCCGAGATCCTCGCCGAACTCACGGCGCGTTCGGCCGACGCAGCGGAGGTTATGCAGGCCCGTGCGGCGGTGTCCGCGGCATCCGACAGGATGGGCCGGGCGATGCCCGAGGTCGACATTCGCGCACTGCTTCGCGACTCCCGTGAGTCCCCACACTGGCAGGACGTCGCCAGCCGCTGCCTCACCTGCGGAAACTGCACCATGGTGTGCCCCACCTGTTTCTGCACCACTACCGAGGACGTCACCGACCTCACCGGCGATCATGCCGAGCGCTGGGAGCACTGGTCGTCGTGCTTCGAACTGGACTTCTCCAACCTGCATGGCGGCAGCGTGCGACAATCCGGCGAAAGCCGCTACCGGCAATGGATCAGTCACAAACTCAGCACCTGGTATGACCAATTCGGCAGCTCGGGATGCGTCGGCTGCGGACGGTGCATCGCCTGGTGCCCAGCCGAGATAGACCTGACGGCTGAGGTGACCCGGCTCGCCGAGCTCGCCGAGGAATCCGATCATGCCCACCAGTGATGAGTTGTCCGCCTTCGCGCGCTTGGACAGACTGAGCCGCAGAGACCTGAGCACGCTAGCCCAGGCCGGGCGTTATGTGTCGTTCCCCGCCGGGCATCGCATCATCGTGGAAGGTCAAGTGGCACAGCGGTGCTGGCTGATCCGTGACGGGCAGATACTGCTGGACGCGCAGGTGCCGGGGCAAGGTGAGGTCGTCGTCCAGACCCTCGGCAGCGGAGACTTGCTCGGTTGGTCGTGGCTGGTGCCGCCATACCGGTGGCATTTCGGGGCCGTGACCACTGAACCGGTGGACGCGGTCGAATTCGATGCCGAGACGCTGGCCGAGTTCGCTGCCGCAGATCCGCGTTTCGGCCATGCGCTGACTCTGACGCTGTTCGAGGCGCTCCTTGACAGACTGCAAGCCACCCGGGCCAGGCTGCTCGACCTCTACCGGAACCCCGCCGAAACGTGCACCGCCGGTCCACCCCGCATCGCGGTGGGGCGAGGTGGCCGATGAGCGTCGGCACGCAGGTCCGCACGGCACCGTCCGGGGACACCATGCTGCCCTATCGAGTCGTCGGCCGCACCCCGCAAACTCCCGACACCGTGACACTGCACCTGGAACCGGTACGAGATGCGGCGCAACGGTTTCGGGCCGGGCAGTTCATGATGCTCTACAGCTTCGGGGTGGGTGAGGTCGCGATCTCGATCAGCGGGAACCCTGCGGCCGGCGACGATCGCTTGGAGCACACGATCCGGGTGGTCGGCGCGGTCAGCGGCGCACTGCACGACACCGATATCGGCGGCGTGATCGGTGTGCGTGGACCGTTCGGCACCGGATGGGATCTGGCGTCGGCGGTCGGAGGAGACCTCGTCATCGTCGGCGGAGGCATCGGGCTGGCACCGCTGCGGCCGGTTGTGCTCGCCGCGATCGCGGCACGCGGCGACTACCGGCGGATCGTGGTGATCAGTGGAGCCCGCACCCCGGCGGACATTTTGTTCCGCCGTGAGCAAGATCTGTGGACGACGACCGGTTCCATCGAACTACATCAGACCGTCGACCACCCCGCGCCGAACTGGGGAGGCCGAGTCGGCTTCGTCACCGAGCCACTGGCCCACCTGACATTCGAACCCGGCCGCGCCACAGCGTTCCTGTGCGGTCCGGAACCGATGATGCGCTTTTGCGCGCAGACCCTGCTGCGCAAGGGGATTCCCGCCACCGATATCCAAGTGTCGCTGGAGCGCAATATGCAGTGCGGTGTCGCGCGATGTGGGCACTGCCAGCTCGGCACGCTGCTGCTGTGTCGCGACGGCCCCATCGTCGACTACGCAGTGGCCGAACCACTACTGGCGGTGCGAGAACTATGACGAAGCCACCGACGCTCGCCGTCTGGAAGTTCACTTCCTGTGACGGTTGCCAGCTCACTCTGCTCGACTGCGAGGACGAGCTACTCACCCTCGCGGGCCGCCTCCGCATCACTCACTTCGTGGAAGCTTCCAGCGTCATGGAGCCGGGACCGTACGATGTTTCACTGGTCGAAGGCTCGATCACCACGCAGGAAGAGCTGCACCGGATCACCGAGATCCGCGAGCAATCCAGGATTCTGGTAGCGATCGGGGCATGTGCAACGCACGGCGGCATCCAGGCGCTGCGCAATTTCGCCGACGTCACCGAATTCACGTCTGTGGTCTACGCCAGCCCGGAGCACATCGCCACACTCGCCACCTCCACCCCGATTTCGGCGCACGTACCCGTGGACTTCGAGCTGCGTGGCTGTCCGATCGACCGCCGCCAACTGCTCGACACCCTGTGTGCGTTCCTGGCCGGCCGGTCGCCGGACATACCGAACACCAGCGTCTGTACCGAGTGCAAACGCCGCGGTACAACCTGTGTGACCGTCGCCGAGGGAATCCCCTGCCTGGGGCCGGTCACACAGGCTGGATGTGGCGCCTTGTGCCCGGCATACCATCGTGGCTGCTTCGGTTGTTTCGGCCCGATGGCCAATCCCAACATCCACGCGCTGCTTCCTATCCTGCGCGTCAACGGCATGGACACCGGTGACATCGACCGCGTTTTCGCCACATACGCCGCGGCCGCGCCAGGCTTCGCGAACAGGGGCGGCGATGAGTCATCGTAGGGAGCTGAAGGTCGGCTCGCTAGCTCGCGTCGAAGGCGAGGGCGCGCTGCGCGTGGTCGTCACGGATGGGCACGTCGAAAGCGCGGAACTGAGCATCTACGAGCCACCGCGATTCTTCGAGGCATTCCTTCGCGGCCGCGCCTACACCGAACCGCCCGATATCACCTCGAGAGTCTGCGGGATCTGTCCGGTGGCCTACCAGACCAGCGCGTGCAACGCACTGGAACAACTCTGTGGTGCGGAGTTGGACCGGCCACTGGCCGACCTGCGGCGTCTGTTGTACTGCGGCGAATGGATTTCCAGCCACTCCTTGCATATTTATCTGCTGCACATTCCGGACTTCCTCGGCTACCCGGACGCGATCGCGCTCGCCGCCGACCATCGCGCCCTGGTCGAGCAGGGGTTGGCGATGAAGAAAGCGGGCAATGCGCTGCTCGAACTCCTCGGCGGCCGGGCCATCCATCCCGTCAATATCCGGCTCGGCGGCTTCTACTCGGTCCCAGAACCCGCCGATTTTGCTCCCGTGACCGAACTACTATGCCGTGCACGAGATTACGCGGTGGATACCGCGCGCTGGGCGGCGAAACTCGAATTTCCCGAGCAGGAACTCGAGTATGAACTGCTTGCCGCGACCGAACCGGGCCGCTACGCCATCGACAACGGGGATGTGCACACCAGCACCGGGCTTCGGTTCGCTGCGGCCGATCTTCCCGCTCACGTGCGGGAACACCAGGTAGCGCACTCCACCGCCTTGCACGCCATGCTCGACGGCGAGCGATACCTCACCGGACCACTGGCGCGGTACACGCTGAACTACCACCAGCTGTCGCCGATCGCCCGACAGGTCGCGGTCGAGATCGGACTCGGCGCCGAATGCCGTAACCCGTTCCGCAGCATCCTGGTGCGCGCGGTCGAAGTCGTCTACGCCATCGAAGAGGCGCTCACGCTCATCGCCGAATACGAACGCCCCTCCCGTACCGCGGTTCCGGTCGAGCCCCGCGCCGGAACCGGCCACGGCGTGAGCGAAGCGCCACGCGGTTTGCTCTACCACCATTACGACATCGACGATCAGGGAATCGTGCGCTCGGCCACGATCATCCCACCGACATCCCAGAACCAGGCGGCTATGGAGGACGATCTGCGGCGCGCCGTCTCGGAAAATCTCGACCTCGACGACGCCGCGCTGGCCGCCGTCTGTGAACGCACGATCCGTAACTACGATCCCTGCATCTCCTGCTCGGCGCACTTCCTGGACATCGACGTGGTGCGCCGATGACCGGGCCCTGGGCCGTCGTCATCGGCGTCGGCAACGAGTACCGCAGCGATGACGGAGTCGGTTCGGCTGTCGCTTCCCGAATCGAAAAACTCGACATCCCAGGAGTTTTCGTAACCATCTCCGACGGCGAGCCCACGAGTCTCCTGGATATGTGGGCAGATGTGGAGCTTGCCGTGCTGATCGACGCTGTACGCTGCGAATCTTCGGTTCCCGGCCGGGTCCGCCGCACCGACATCGACCTCCTCCGGCACGCCGGCACCGCCGCTTCTTCCCACACTCTCGGCATCCATGACGCGCTGCCACTGGGCCGCGCCCTCGGCCGACTCCCAGGCAGGATCGTCGTCATCGCCGTAGACGTGGCGTGTCTCGAGCTGGGTGTCGGATTGTCCGAGCCAGTCGCAGACGCCGTTCCGCGCGCGGTCGATGCCGTCGTGCGGGAATTGCGACGAGCCGAGCCCGCGACCCGGCCTCGGAGGTGAAGGCCAGGGTCAGGCCATGAACTGCGGGACAAAGGTACGCGGTACGCGTGACACCCGCGAGCAGATCCGACCGCAACTACCTGCTGGCAATCCTCGAATTGCTGGATTCCGGTCAGCAGATGTGCCAGCGTCGCCTATCGACTGCCGGGAGGACGGCCCGAATCGGAGTCGGTCACCCAGAAAGGCATCTCGATCACAGGGCGAAGGTCCCACGGCAAGTGTCGGTTCGGCTCTGTGCGCCTACTTTCGCTCGCCGTAACGTCGTAATTCTCGGGTTCCACGGTGCGCAACGCAGAGGAGCCAACTATGCGTGCACGAGTTGTCTACGAGTCGATGTTCGGCAACACCGCGGCGGTCGCGGAAGCCATCGCACAAGGGCTGCTCGAGCATGCCGAGGTGGAAATGCTGAACGTGGTGGCTGCGGCCGAAGTGCCTGCCCTGGCGGTGCACCTGCTCGTGGTCGGCGGACCCACCCACGCCTTCGGGCTCAGCCGCCCGCAGACGCGCCGCGACGCCGCCAAGCTCACCGACGCGCCGATCGCGATCGACATCGGCATACGGGAATGGCTCGAGGCCGCGCCGCTGGTGTCACCCGGCCACCGCGCCTTGGCGTTCGGGACCAAAGTCGCCACACCTCCCTGGTTGCCGGGCTCGGCCGCACGCGGTATCGCAAAACGGCTGTGGCGCTTGGGCTATACCCTCGCCGACCAGCCAGTAGATTTCCTCGTCGAAGACACGACCGGCCCGCTCGCGCCGGGCGAGCTGGACCGCGCCCGTGTTTGGGCGGGTCGGATCGCCCATACCGAACTCGATCGCATCATGCACCATGCTTGACGGGCGAGCGTGAATCCATGCTCTGAAGCAACTGCACATCATCATTGCAAGTGGCCGACGCGGAAACCGCAGCCTCCGTGTGAGCCCGCCTTCGAGTGCTCGTCGCTTCCAGCCGTGCGCTGATTTTTGCGCGTCCGCGCGAAACCTGAGCCTCGCGTGGCTCGGGCAGGACCGAGTATCCCCGGCGCACCGTTGCCCACGTCTACCAGCCTGAACGAGCCGATCCGTCCCGTCCAGGGGCAAAAGTCCGCAAAAGCCGCCGGGCGTAGGGGCCACCCAGCGACAAGATCCGGGACCAACGACTCCTCCTCCATCGGCGTGGCAGACATACGGTCAGCGATATGAATCAGCTACCCACCGGAGAAACCATCGAGACGGCCGTCCTGCTCGCTGGCCGGGCGCCGTCGCTGCACAACAGCCAGCCCTGGCACTGGACATTCGACGGCCACACGCTACAGCTGTTCGCCGTACCCGAACGCAGACTCCCGGCCACCGACCCTTCCGGCCGCCAGATGCTGATCAGCTGTGGTATCACGCTGGGCCATTTCCGTGCGGCCATGTCCGCGGCCGGTTGGCGTATTCACGTCGCCCGTTTCCCGAACCCGAACCGTCGCGATCACTTGGCCGCCATCACGTTCCATCCGGCACACTTCGTGACAGATGCCGACCGCACCCGTGCCGACGCCATCCGGCGCCGGCACACCGACCGGCTGCCGTTCGCGGAACCCACCGGATGGTCCGATTTCGAACCCATATTGCGGAGCACCTTCGATCAGGCCGACGCCACCCTCGACGTGCTGCACGACGACAGCCGCCCCGCCCTGGCCCGCGCCTCGGAGATGACCGCATCCCTGCGCCGCTACGACGCCGGCTACCACGCCGAACTACAGTGGTGGACCGGCCACGTCATCGGCAATGCCGGCGTCCCCCGCGAAGCGCTCATCTCCTCGGAGGAACGTCAACGAGTCAACGTAGGCCGCCAGTTCCCCACAGCCACCGGGGCACCACGTCGCGGTGAGACGACCGCCGACCATTCGGTGATACTCGTGCTCTCCACCCACGGCGACACCCCCGACGAACTGGTGCGCTGTGGCGAGGTGCTGTCCACGGTACTGCTGGAATGCACCCTCGCGGGATACGCGACGTGCCCCCTGACCCACATGTCCGAAGTACCACAGAGCCGCGCACTTGTCCGCACGCTGATCGATGGCTCCGGCTTGCCGCAAGTGCTGGTCCGTGTCGGCTCGGCGCCCGAATCCGCGCAGAACGCCCCGGAGACGCCGCGCCGCCCGCTCGCCGAGATACTCGATATGCCCACTTCCACCGACCAGGTGGACTGAGGCCACACCGACACAGGGACATTCGCCCCTCGCTTGCGGGTAGCAGTGCCCTCGCGTCAGATCAACCGCTCGAGCAGGCTGTTTGCTATGTCACCCCGTCTGTTTCCCCGCAGTGCACCAGACCCGGATGCCTTGCCGCTGGCGGTTCCCGCTGTGGTGATGGCCTCGATCATGCTGATCGGGATGCTCGTGGCATTTGTCGTGCTGCTGCCCGATTGGGCCCACGACTACGGCGCGGACTTGTTATACATCGCCGTCCTGATCTACTTCGGTCTTGCGGTCCGGCTGTTGTGGTGGGGCGTGGCGATCCTGCGTGGCCGTGAGATGGATCCCGAAGTGTATGACGCCACAAAAGAAGGCCACGGCGGCACTCGCCACGAGTGGCACTCCTCGACCTGGAACGTCCCCTGGTGTTCGCTTCCGAGGATGGCCGCCGGGTATCGGTGCGGCAAACCACCTGATCCGGCTGCGGCGCCCACATCGATGCTGTCCGCGCCGCCGTCCCACCGGACCAGTGGTGCCTGGACACGACAACCACCCGCGGACTGCCCTGCCCGGCAACGAACCCGCCGCTGCTGGCTCAGCTGAGATGGCGAGCTACGCGGCATACCACGATCGCCCTTTACGTCGCGTAATGGGTGCGAGCTATCTCAGCGCTCGCGTACCACGGTGAGAGGGCATTGCACCGAATGCAACAACGCGGCGCTGGTCGAACCGACAAGCATGCCGGCGAAGCCGCCGCGTCCATGGCTGCCGACCACAACCAGCTGTGCGTTCTCGGATTCCTTCAGCAACGAACGAGCCGGCTGGTCGCATACAAGAACTCGGCGAACGGAGACATCTGGATACCGTTCCACCCAGCCGGCCAGGCTCTCGGCGAGCAGTGCGTCTTCTGCGTCCTCGATGCCGCCCCAATCGAACGCGGGCAGCTGCGGGCCGCTCGTGTCTCTCCAGGAGTGCAGGGCGATAAGACCCACCTTGCGCCGTGATGCCTCCTCGAAGGCCAGTTCGATGCCCGCCACGCTGTTCTGGGTTCCGTCGACACCGACCAGGACCGGTTTGCATGCCGATATCGCGTCGGTGGCCGAGGTGGTGTGCACCACGGTGACCGGACAGTGCGCGTGCCGGGTCACCGCGAGGGCCACCGAGCCGAGTACCTCGCGACGTACTGCACCGAGCCCACGGCTGCCGACAACCAACATCCTGGCCCGCTTCGACCGCTCGATCAGCCAAGGAATAACCGGCTGACCAAGCATCGAAGTGGATATGGCGAGCACGTCGTCCGGCGCCGCCGCCCGCGCCGCCCAGGTTGCTTCGGTGAGTACCCGCTCGGCTTCGGTGCGCATCCGACGCACATCGTCGGGTGGTGCCGCGGTCGGGCCGAATCCGAACGGGACCGTGTACGACATCACGATCTCCAGGTGGCAGCGATGAACTGCGGCGTCTACCGCCGCCCATGCTGCGGCGTGATAGGAAATGGCCGAGCCGTCTACGGCGACCACGATGGGAGCATCGATCGCAGAGTGTGACGGATCGGTGCCCTCCATCATGGTCGGTCCTGTTCGTGAATGTCGACGCCAGCCGGTGAGCGCACCTCTCCGGTCGGGGCATCACCACCGAGCACCGCAAGCCTACGTCGATATTCGGTCTCGTCGAGTTCACCGGTCGCGAACCGCTCAGCCAAAATGCCTGCGGGCGAGCGATTTCCGGTGGGCCGGAGCGAATATCGAGAAGGGCTGCTCGATGCGCGCAGCACCACGACGATCGCGGCGATCACGGCGAACCACAGCGGGATGACGATGAGCAGCATCACGACGAACATCCAGCCGTTCATTGCTCCCTCGTGCCAATACATGATCTTCTCCTTTCGACGGCGACAGCGGCGTTCCGCGCGAGAACGCCTTGCGCGGCCGCATGAGTGCCGAAGTACACCGACTTATCGCCGGCCCGCCACTGCCATGGCCGGGTGCTGTGCACCGACGGCGCACGCACCGCGAGTGAGAGCGGCAAACAAGGTGTTGGGATCAGGGTGTCGGGTCGGCATCTCGAGTTCTCCGCATCGGTGGGGATGTGCATGTCACGCTCGCAAACCAAGGCAGGCCACAGAAAGGGCCGAAAGGCCCGGTAATCGCGCCGACCGACCATGTTCGGACGGCCGATGCCGCATCGGGTTCCAGATGGCCGAAATACCCTTCGCCCGGTGCCGTTCGACACTATGGATCGCGGTGCGTTCGAACCCATGCTGAGGACGGTGCGCCGATGACTCCGATATCGGAGGTTGACGAAGCCTCGAGCCCGTTATCGAGGTGGAGAGCGTGGACCCGTCGATCCGCCCGGACGGGGGCCCTCACGATAGTCGGCTACCGCACCGAATCCATTGGAAGGCAAGGCAAATCATGTGCGGTTCCAAGATCAATCCGCCGATCGTCGTCGGTGTCGACGGTTCCCGTGCCGCCGCTGGTGCGGTGCGCTGGGCCGCTGCCGAGGCAGCCGCACATCACACCCCCTTGCACTTGGTTTCGGCGATCGGGCAGCCGATCGACTATGGACCGGGTCTCGGCTTCGCGCCGATCATCGATGATGCTTTCCGCGAGGCCAGCGCCGAAACTCTCACTACCGCTGAGAAGTCCGCGGCCGAGGCCGCCACGCTCGTCGATGATGCTGTTATCTCCACCTTCGTCGTCGAAGCGCCGCCGATTCCGGTACTGGTGAACCGTTCGAAGGAGGCACGGCTGCTTGTGGTCGGCACAACGGGCAAAGGTGCTTTCCGGCGTGGGCTGCTCGGTTCGGTGAGCACCGCACTGGCTCGGCACGCGCAATGCCCGGTGGTGGCTGTCCCCGCGACCGACAACCGCATGCCCGATCGGCTCTCCGGTGGTGTGGTAGTCGGCGTCGACGGATCACCATGCAGCATGGCCGCCATCGCGATCGCCTTCGACGAGGCATCCCACCGCGGGGTCGAACTGGTGGCCGTGCACACCTGGTCGGAGTTCAACCGGTACCTGTCTCGCACCGAACTCCAGGAACAGGCGGCAGGAGTGCTAGCCGAGAGCCTGGCCGGATTCGCCGAACAGTATCCCGATGTCATAGTGCGGCGCGTGGTTGTCGAAGATCACCCCGCCAGACGGCTGCTCGCCGAGTCCGAGCACGCGCAACTGATCGTCGTCGGCAGCCACGGCCGCGGCGGATTCCCCGGCATGACCCTCGGTTCGGTCGGCCAAGCCGTACTGCACGGCGCCGACATCCCGATCATCATCGCCCGCCAGGAAGACTGAACCCCTGCCGGACAGCACCGATGTCTCCGGTCACCCGCCACGGGTGACCATCGGCCCGCCGCAACAGGCGGAAGGCCCATATTCCGTAGCACCCGACCGGACGAGACTCGACACCATGACCGCAAGCCACAGTTCTTCCGTAACCTCCGTACCGGATCATCGGACGATGCTGGCGGCGATCCGCCTCGCCGGCCGAGCACCCTCAGTGCACAACACCCAGCCTTGGCGCTGGGTGTTCGATGGCACCCGACTGCATTTGTACGCCGATATAGATCGGTGCCTGACCTCGGCCGACCCGAACGCGCGGCAGTTGGTGATCAGTTGCGGTGCCGCACTCCATCACGCTCGCACCGCGTTCGCCGCACACGGCTGGCACACCGATACCGTGCGTATGCCCGACCCGGCTCAGCCCTGGCACCTGGCTGCCATCGACTTCCGCCCGTGGCCCGACCCGCCCGCCGGAATCGCCGAGCGAGCACGCGCCATCGACCATCGATACACCGACCGGCTGCCGATGCTCGAGCCGGACGGTTTCGCGCGGATTCTGCCTGAACTGCGGATGCTGACCTCACCGCACGACATCGAACTCGACGTGCTCGACGATGACGCCAGACAACGGGTGGCCGCTGCTTCGGACCACTCGTCAGCCACTCGCCAGTACGACATGATGTATCAAACCGAACTGCAGTGGTGGGCCGGTCATCACGACATGCCGGAGGGTGTTCCGCCGAACGCCCTGCCCTCAGATGCCGAATCCGCCCACGTCGACGTCGCACGCACGTTCCCCTCGGTGCCGCACTCGACCCGCCGAGCCGCGCTGGATGACCGCTCCAGACTGGTGGTACTGAGCTCGGCAAGCGAATCTAAACCGGCGTGGCTCCACACCGGTGAGGCGCTGTCGGCTGTGCTGTTGGCCTGCACCGCAGCCGGACTGGCAACCTGCGCGCTCACCCACATCACCGAACTCCCGACCGGCCGCACGACGATCGCGGGCTTCCTCCCTCACCCCGCACTACCTCAAGTCGTGATCCGCGTGGGCACTTCCCCCGACGACACCGAACCCCCGCCAACCCCTCGCCGCCCAGTCGCCGATGTCTACACCGAGCCCCGAACGTAGCGAATCAGCCTGCTGGACAACGAAAGACGCCTTGCCGACCGACAGCCGGCATCGCCCTCGACCACTGCGGGTGTCGTGACGCGCGGTGGTGCGGCGGCGCGACTAGCGCTGGCCCGGGCCGCTGGAATCTGGTCTTGGCCCAATACCAAAGACTTCGGGCACGCACCGAAGGGCTCGACGGGGGCGGACGAACATGGGAGGTACCACTGGTTTCGCAGGCGGTCGCGGCACCTTGTATGGGCAACGCGCATGCGACAAAGGTCGTTGCCCTCGCTGCCGAAGTGCCCTGTGCCCCCACCGTGATTCGGCGGAACGTATCGAGTATGAAAACAACGACGGCATGCGCGATCGGGATCGCGACATATGCGGCGGGACTCGCGGTCGGCTCCCAGGTGATCGCGCGCCGATGGCGCCTCACCTGGGGCGCAACCAGCGACGAGGTGACACGAACCATGCCAGGTGACGAATTGCTTGCCGAACCGGATATCGTCGCCACCCGGGCGATCGCCATTGCCGCGGGACCGGAACAGGTCTGGCCGTGGCTGGTCCAACTCGGACCCGGTCGTGGCGGTGCGTATACCTATGACTGGATCGAGAACCTGCTGGGCCTCGATATGCACAGCGCGAACACCATTCTCCCCGAGTTCCAGAGCCTCTCCGTCGGTGACGCTTTCACACTCGGCGCCAAGGGGCCGCATATGCGTGTGGCGATCCTCGACCCCGAACGGACGCTGGTGTTCGCCTCCGAAGACGGCCGCTGGGTGTGGGCGTTCGGGCTCTACCCTGCGGCGAATGGCGTTCGGCTGGTCAGCCGCAACCGCATCGCGACCCCCGATGCCACCGTGTCCACTCGGCTGTTCAACTGGCTGATCATGGAACCGGGCAGCTGGGTCATGGAACGGAAGATGCTGCTCGGCATCAAGGAGCGGGCCGAAGGCCGTCGCTGGAGAAATTCTCGGCGATCTCCCGGTGATAGACCGGCGGTTTGTCCTCGGTGAGCAGGTTCGTGATCATCGCGACCCCGATGCTTATGCCTGCCTTTCGTTCTGGACGAGTCCGATGCCGGTGACGATGCTCGGTTCGATCTCGATCACCGTGTCCGTGACAGAGTCGCCCCTCGGTCGCAGCCGTTGCTCGAACTCGGCGATCCGCTCGGGATCGGTGACATCGCGGGCGAGTCCGGTGACCACCACCGACCACCCGAGTCGCCGGATCGGGTCGAAGTCGTCCGCCTTGCAGCGACGACCATGCGATGCGAGCCGGACCGCCGAACCGAGCCGAGAGGTGAGCCGAGTGCGGACGATGATTATCCGGTCGTCGACGACAACATGGTTGACCGGACATATGGCCGCTCGGGACCGAATTCCCTTATCCCGAGGCCCCGAGGTACATCACACTCCGGCGATATCACGCCGGTCGAAAACCGGCAGTGCGGCCAGCAGGACCACCGCGCCTGTCGCGACCAGATATCCATATGCCGCCGGTAATCCGGCTCCCATCGGCCCGCCGTCGATCGCCTGATGAAACGGCGACGCCGGCCCCCACGGCTGCATGGCATCGACCAGCTTGCTCGCCACGTAAAGCACGTACGCGCCGACGGCGAGCACCGACGCGACTGCGAGCGCGACGATCCGGTTGCCGGTCGCCGCACCGATGGCCAGCGCGATCCAGCCGAACTCGACACCGAGCAGCACCATCGCCAGCGCACCCGTCAATGCTGCCCCGATTCCGACGCCGAGACCGAAGACCGCCGAGCACACCACGAGCGCACCGAAAAGCACGATCCCGAGTGCACCCGCCGTGGTGGCAAGTAGCGCGGCCTGCTCCAGTGCGAGACGTATCGGCGACAGCTTGGTCACCAGTAGCACTTCGAGTGTGCCGCGCTCCTCTTCGCCTGCGATCGCTCGGGCGCCGCGGCTTATCGCGAACACCAGAAACAGGATCGGCAGCAGCATGCTGAACAGCTCTGCATTCAGGAATCCGGTGCCAGTGACGAATGCGTCCATGTTGAACAGCTTGCGCAGCGGCTCCGGGTAGCTGTCCAAGAATTCGCGCAGCCCCGCCATATCCGAGATCGACGGCCACAACGCGCTTTCCAGCAGTACGAGCGCGACGATGCCGAGGCTCCAACCGATCAGTCCACGCCGCTGATCGCGCAGACTCTTCAGATAGACGTTGCGCAACACGGCCCGTCACTCCTGTCCGTAGTAGGTGAGGAAGACCTCTTCGAGATCAGGTTCGTGGCTGACGATGTCGACCACGTCGTAGGGTGCGACCGCCTTCACCAAATCGGCGGTCGAACCCTCCAGTTCGACATGCACCGCGACGGCGTTGCGTTCGGCCCGCCGGACGCCCGCGATCCCACGCAATACGTCCGAGTCCGGTGGCTCGCCTGCGAAGGTGAGGTCGATGCGATGGAACGCCTGCTTGGTCAGCTCGGCCACCGACCGCACGGTGATCAGCTGTCCTTCGCGCAGCATCCCCACCGTGTCGGCAACGGCCTGCACCTCCGACAACACGTGTGAGGAAAGGAACACCGTCCGCCCTGCGGCGCGTGCCTGGCGCACCATGCCCAGGAATTCGCGCTGCACCAGCGGATCGAGCCCGGTTGTCGGCTCATCGAGCACTAGCAGGTCCGGCTCGAACATGAATGCCTGCACGATGCCGACCTTCTGCCGGTTGCCGTGTGACATCGCACCGATGCGCTGTGAGGGATCCAGATCCAGCCGCTCGATCATGGCGTCACGAACAGCGGGATCGACGCCGCCGCGCAGCGCGGCCAGGTAGCGCAGATACTGCTCGGCGGTCAGATCTGGATAGGCGACGAATTGTCCAGGCAGATAACCGATATGACGCTGCGCGACCTCACGCTCGCGCACCGTGTCAGCGCCGCGCACCCGGGCAGTTCCCCGGGTCGGCCGCATGAGACCGACCAGGATTCGGATGGTGGTCGTCTTGCCCGCGCCGTTTGGCCCGAGATAGCCGAAAACGACTCCGGCAGGGACTTTCAGTGTCACATCGACGAGCGCGGGCTGTCGCCCGTAATACTTGGTGAGTCCGTCGAACTCGATCATCGGTGAGCCTCCCGCGGTCGGCGCATCAGTGCTGCGGCGCCGCGTCATGAGCACGAGCGAGCAGCCGTTCGGTCGCGCGCTGGATCCCCTCGGCGATCATGTCGATGTCAGGAGTGGTGTCGTAGTCACCGGTGATGCCGAACACCAACTGGTCGCGGTAGCTGAGGATGGCGATGCCGGTGCGCAAACGCACCGCGATCGGGGCATAGGGGAGGATCTCCAACACTTCCCTGCCGTGCAGATACAACGGTTGTTTCGGACCCGGCACATTCGTGGCCAGGCCGGCGATGCTGTGCTGCGGTAGCCGCAAGACGAGCCGAACAGTCCAGGCGAGCGGCGCGAACGGCAGCCGAGAAGCCAAGGCAAACACCGAATTCGCCGCCGAGGCCGAGCCGCTGGCCTTGTGCTCGGCCATTCGCGTGTGCACGGCGCTCAGTTGTTGGACCGGATCTTCCAATTCGATCGGCAGCAATGGCAGCACAGCTGAAACCCTGTTATCGAGAATATCTTTCGCGTCCTTGGCGCGCACCGACACTGGTGCGAGGATGCGCAGCATATCGGCCGTCGGCTGCTCGCCGCGTTGCAGCAGTACCGCACGGAACGCGGCAGCGACCGCGGCGAGCGCGACATCGTTCACAGTCACCCCGAATGCGGCTCCGATCTCCTTGACCTCCGGCAGGGACGTGCGTGCCACCGCATACCGGCGCTGTCGTCCGATCGGTCCGATGAGCGAGGAGCCCGCTGCCGGTAGCACCGCTTCCAGCACTATCGGGACCGCACCGCGCACTGTCTCCAACACCGCGCGTGGCACATCGATCGGTAACCGCAGTCCCTTGACCAGCAAGCCGCGCCAGTCGCGCGACCTGTTGTCCACAGACTGTGGAAGGGGCGCGACTTGCTGTCGCGGCGAATCACACAGCCGCTCGAACAAGGTGATCCCCGAAATACCGTCGACCATGCTGTGGTGCACTTTCACGATCAACGCCCAGCGATCGCCTGCGAGATGTTCGACGACGATGCACTGCCACAGCGGGTGATCGCGATCGAGACGTTCCTCCATCTCTGTCGCGATCAGCTCGTGCAGCGTGGCCTCGTCACCGGGATCGGGTAAGGCGGTCCACCGAAGATGATGTGCCAGATCGAAATGCGGATCATCGACCCACACAGGCGCGGTGAGATCCCATCGAGCCCTACGCACTTTCTGTCGCAACCGGGCATCCACGTTCAAGTGTTCGGTAAGCGCTGCGGCGAACTCCGCCCGCGAGGGTGGGACGCCCGCCAGCACCGCCACCGCGCCGATTCCGGCGCTGACGTGCCGATCGGTGTCCTCCAGTTCGATAAATCCCGAATCCAACGGGCCAAGTCCGGTCATCACAGGTGTCCATCTCGAATGCCGTGGAAGGCCGCTGCCGGATCGGCCACGGCCCCTGCCACCACCTCATCGTCGCGCCTCGACGGGGCACCGAGGGAGATGCGAAGGGACTCAGGTTCAGGGACGTTGGCCCTCGTTGCGCTCGATTCGACGAATCGCCACCGAGTGTATGAGTCGTCGCCTGGTCACGAGCACGAAAAGGATCGGTGCTGTCCGGTTCTCGCTTGGTGGCAGATAGGGCATTGTGTGGCTACTGCGCACGGCCGTCCGGGGTCACGGGCGGTCCAGGTGCAACGTGGGCTCACCGGGATGTTCTGTGGTTGGGCACGGCCACTGCATCGAACCGGTCCGATCCAGACGTGCGTGCGAAATACCACCGAACAACGGCGCACCTGTAATCGAGCATGCACCGAGAGCCTGCCTGATCCGGACCATTGGTCTCCCTGCGGGTCGGACAAGCACCGACGCGCGCCCCGAGATCGAAAGTATCCGGCGCCTGCCCAGGCATAACGTCGCTATGTGCGGCACCCTGCCCGGTTCAGAGCCCATCGCAGTTCATTTCCTCGGAGCATTCGCGTTCATTCCACTGGCTCCACCAACACCCGGAATAGGGCATCAAGTAGTCCGCGGCGCGCCCTCCCTGGCGCTACGAGTGACCAAGGTCCCTTGGCTGCCGTTTATTCGGAAACCACCAGATCCGCCCCGGACGCGAGCGGCATTGGCCATAAACCCGGCACCGGTGCGCAGCCATGGCAGGCACGCGGGCGGTGCCCGTCGTAGTGGTGACCGTCGATCGGATCAGGTGCGAAGTGCCTGTCGCGTCATTCGGTCGCAAGGAAGTCCACACAGGCATGTATCGACACCAGCTGCGGATAGTCGTCTTCCTCGATCCGGACGCCAGTGGCTCGGGTGAGTTTTTCGACGAACGTCAAGAAATCGAGGGAGTCGAGTTCCAACGCGGCTCGCAGCGGCTCGTCTTGTGTCAACGCCGCCAGGTCCTCGTCGGAGGCGAAACCGCGCAGCGCGGACCGGACGACGGAGTCCGCGTCGCTACGGGACAGATTGCCGGGCATGGTCGTTCACAACCTTCCTTTCACAGCTGCTCAGGATGCTGGAGGAGTTCGGCGATCGTATTCAGGAAGCGCGCGCCGACCGCGCCATCGCTGGCTCGGTGGTCGGCCGCCAGGGTGGTGGTGATCTGCGGCCGCACACCCAGCAATCCGTTTACCGCGCACGGACGTTCGGCCACCGCACCGAAGCCGACGATCGCCACCTGCGGCGGCGGGATAACACCGAGCACGGATTCCACGCCCAGCTCACCGAGGTTGGTCACGGTGATGGTGGCAGCAACGGTTTCCGAGGAGCGCAGCCGACCCGACCGGGCGCGGTCGACCACCTCGCGCAGCCGTGCCATCAGCTCGCGCGGCGATGCCGCCTCGGCGTGCGCGATGGTCGGTGCGATGACTCCGCCACGGCGCAATGAGACGATCACCCCGAGGTCGACGGTGTCGGCAGGATGGAAGGCGTCCTCGACCCAGTGTCCGTTTACCGCGGGCACTCTGCGGGCCGCCACAGCGACGGCGCGCAACAACAAGGCCGCCATGACGATTCGGTCCGGCACTGACGCCGCCCTGTTTACCTCGCGCAGCCAGCCGCTCGCGGCACCGACATCGATGGTGGTGGTCAGATAATAGTGTGGGATGGTCTGTTTGGATCGGGTCATCATCGCCGCGATCGACCGACGCATCGCTGCCCGGTCACGCGACGACGCTGCCTGGCGCGACTCGCCGGTTGTCGGGTGGTCTTGCGGTGGAGGCTTTCGGTCTTCGAGCGCTTCCGCAGCGGTTCCCTCAGCATCGGGGCGCGCCCGCACTGCACGAACATCTGCCGCGCGCACAGCTCCGCTCGGACCGGTGCCGCTGACGGCTGACACGTCGACACCGAGCTCCCGTGCCAACCGCCGCGCATACCCGGAAGCCCGCACGGCGCCGGTCGCGGCCTCCGGATTCGCTATCTCGGGTTCCGCTGCGGCGGAGCGGATCTCATCGGCACGTGCAGTGACGGCACTGTCCACATCGACACGGAGGATCCGCCCGCCCGGTCCGGAACCGACTACCACGGCCAGATCGATGCCCGCTTCCTGCGCCAGTCGCCGTACCAGCGGTGTCGCACGAATATCGGCCCCCGGAGGCCCCGGCCCAGCAGTGCGCGCAGTCCCGGTCATCGTCGACTTGTCCGCCGAACGTCGCGACCGCTTGGTCTTGGATCGAGACCGCGACGCAGAATGATCGGCCGGCGGCGGCTTCCGCCCCGGCAGACCGCTCTCGACCGAGACCGAGACCGGCTCCACCGAATCAAGCTCCGCCGACGACGGTTTCGCAGGGCCGGACACCGCAGTTGAGGTTTGCGCCGGATTGGACCCGGCTGGTGCCACGCTCGGGGGCATTCGGCAACCGTTCGGCTCGATCGTGGCCAGCACAGTGCCGACCGGGACCGTTACTCCCGACGCAACCAGGATCTCGCCGATGGTGCCCTCATCGAAGCATTCGACTTCTACTGCCGCCTTGGCGGTGTCGACCTCGGCGACGATGTCACCCTTATGCACGACGTCCCCTGGCTGAACCCGCCAGGACAGCAGTGTTCCCTCTTCCATGTCCGCGCCCAGCGACGGCATCCGAAATTCAGCCATTCAGCTCACCGCCCGGCGCCCCGCCGCGACGATATCGGCGACCTGCGGCAGCGCCGCTTCTTCCAAATGCTTGGCGTAGGGAATCGGCACCTCCACTGCGCAGACCCGCTGTATCGGGCCGTCGAGCTCGTAATAGCCGTACTCGGCCGCACGTGCGGCTATTTCGGCCGCGATACCCACGCTGCGCCAGCCCTCGTCGACGACGACGAGACGATGGGTGCGTGTCACCGATTCCAACAGGGTTTTCTCGTCCAGCGGACGCAGCGTACGCAGGTCGATGACCTCGGCGTCGATGCCGTCGGTGACCAACGCCTGCGCCGCCGCCTGCGCCAACCGCAAGGCACCGCCGTAAGCGACAAGCGTGACATCGGCGCCCGCGCGGCAAATCTTTGCGCTATCGATATCGGTCGCACCCAGATCACGGGGCAGCTCCGACTCCGCGTTGTACAACGCCGCGGGCTCGAAGATCAGCACGGGATCCGGATCCTGCAGTGCGGGCCACAGCATGCCGCGGGCATCCTCGACTGTCGCCGCGGATAGCACGCGCAGGCCGGGGATGTGCGCGTAGAACGCCTCCAAGCTGTGCGAATGCTGGGCGGCGAGTTGACGGCCCGGGCCAGTGGCCATCCGGATCACCAGCGGAACCGAAAGCTGCCCACCGGACATGTGCCGCAGCGTCGCCGCGTTATTGAGGATCTGATCCAGCGCGAGCAGGCTGAAATTGATGGTCATGATCTCGACAATGGGTCGCATCCCGCCCAGTGCGGCGCCGATGCCTGCGCCGACGAAGGCCGACTCGCTCAGCGGCGTATCTCGGATCCGGCGCGGCCCGAATTCGTCGAGCAATCCTCGGCTCACACCGAAACATCCGCCGTAGGCGCCGACGTCCTCGCCCATGAGGAACACCCGATCGTCTCGAATCAGCGCTTCTCGCAATGCTTCCCGCATCGCATCCCGATAGGTGGTCATGAGCGCTCCGTGTAGACGTATCTGGTGAGGTCGCTCACAGGTTCGAAAGGTGCCGCCTCGGCCGCCGCGATGGCCACGTCGAGTTCGCTGTCGGCGGCGGCTTGGAGCGAGACCAACGCGTCCTCGGCCAGTTCGCCGGACGCGTGCAGCTGGGCGAACAGCTTCGGGATCGGGTCGCGTTCCTGCCATCGAGCGATCTCGGCCTTGTCCCGATATCGGTCCGCGTCGTACATCGAATGCGCGCGGAAGCGGTAGGTCTGCAGCTCGAGGAAGCACGGGCCGCCGCCGGCGCGAATGGACTCCACAGCTCGCCGCGCCCCGTCGGCGACGGCGAGCGCGTCCATGCCGTCGACCGGCCATGCGGGCATGCCGTATGAAGTCGCGCGCAACGCAAGATCGGTGGCCGCGTGCTCGCGGGCCAGCGCGGTGCCCATCGCGTAGCGGTTGTTCTCGCAGGCGAACAGGACTGGAAGTCGCCACAGCGCAGCCAGATTCAGGCATTCGTGGAATTCGCCCTCGGCCACCGCGCCGTCGCCGAACAGGCATACCGTCACCACCGGACGTTCCTGCATCGCGTCGGCCAGTGCAAGACCGACCGCGATCGGGAGCCCGCCGCCGACGATCGCGTTGCCGCCGTAGAAACGGCGCCCGGCATCGAACAGGTGCATCGACCCGCCGTGCCCGTGGCTGCAACCCGTTGCTCTGCCGTACATTTCGGCCAGCAGCGCTGACATCGAAAGGCCGCGGGCCAGTGCATGTCCGTGCTCCCGGTAGGTCGAGACCACCGCGTCCTCGGGCCCGATCGCGCTGAGCACACCGGCCGCCACCGCCTCCTCGCCGATGTACAGATGTAGGAAGCCGCGGATCGATCCGGCACTGTAGAGCCGCACGCATCGCTCCTCGAAGCGGCGGATCCGGACCATCTGCCGCAGCAGCTCGATGCGTTCGTCCTTGTCCAGCGTCGACCCGTTCACACCGCACCTTCAAGTGTCGAGGTATCGCCTTCGGGCAGGCCGAGCTCGCGGGCCTTCAGCAGTCGGCGCATCACCTTGCCGCTGCGGGTGTGCGGCAGACTCTCGGTGAACTCGATTTGTTTGGGAGCCACTGCGCCGAGGGCCTTGCGGCCGAATGCGGTCAGCTCGGCACGCAGTTCCTCCGACGCCTGGTAGCCGGGACGCAGTAGCACGAATGCCTTCACCAGCTCCCCCGCGACCGGATCGGGTGTGCCGATGACACCGGCCTCGGCGATGGCGGGGTGCTCCATCAGCGCGCTCTCGACCTCGAAGGGCCCGACCAGGTGACCGGCGGACTTGATGACATCGTCGGCACGGCCGACGAACCAGTAGTAGCCGTCCGCGTCGCGACGGGCGAGATCACCGCTGAGGTACCAACCGCCCGCGAAACACTTTTCGTAGCGTTCGGGTTCACCCCAGTATTCTCGGAACATCGACGGCCAGCCCGGGCGCAGCGCCAGCTCGCCGACCTCTCCTGGGTCGGCCGGCGTGACGGAATCGGCGACGACCGCCGCGCGGCCGTCCTGGCAGCGCTTGAGCGTGGTCGCCTCGACGCCGGGCAGTGGTCGCCCCATGGACCCCGGACGCACCTGCGCAGCAGCGAGATTCGCGATCATGATCGCGCCGGTTTCGGTCTGCCACCAGTTGTCGTGCACCGGGTGGCCGAGCACCCGCTCACCCCACAGCACCACTTCGGGGTTCAACGGCTCCCCCACGCTGGTGATGAACCGCAGCGGCGACAGGTCGGTGCCCTCTGGCAGCCGGTCCCCGTAACGCATCAGCATGCGCAGCGCGGTCGGCGCGGTGTACCACACCGATACCCGTTGTGCAGTCAGGACGTCATACCAGCGACGGGCGTCGAATTCCGCTTCGTCACTGATCACGGTCGCCCCCAGGCACAGCGGGGCGATAACGCCGTAGGACATACCTGTCACCCAGCCGGGATCGGCGGTACACCAGAAGATATCGCCGGCACGCAGATCCAGAGCGTAACGGGCAGTCACCCGGTGCGCGAGCACGGCACCGTGAACATGCAAGGCACCCTTGGGTTTCCCGGTGGTGCCGCTGGTGAAATGCAGCAGCGCCGGGTCGTCGGGACCAGTGCGGGCGATCCGGAACTCCGGGCTGGCGACGGCCATCGCTGCGGCCAGGTCGTCGACGTACATTTCACCGGTCTCGGTCAGCCCGTCGGTGATCAGCACAGTGCGCAGCGCGGGCACTTCGGCGCGAATGGGGGCGACCTTCTTGCGGTACAGTGCCGTCGAAGTGACCAGAGCCGCCGCCTCGCTGATCGCCAGACGCTGCCGCACCGGTTCCGGGCCGAAGGCCGAGAACAACGGCGAGACGACGCAGCCGACCTTCAACGCGCCCAATATCGCGATGTACAGCTCGGGGGTTCGCCCGAGCAGGACACAGATCCGCTCGCCGCGCCCTATCCCCAACCCCTGCAGGACGTTCGCGAACCGATTCGTTGCCGCGGCCAGCTCCGCATAGGTCAGCACCACCTCACCGCCCGCGGCAGACAACCAGCGCAGCGCGGGCGTCTGCGCGGCTGGACCTTCGGCGTGCCGATCCACGGCCTCATAGGCGATGTTCAGCCCGCCACCGGGCAGCCCGGCGAGTTCAGATCGCGCCTGCTCCCAGGAGAATTCGCGACACGCTCGGTCATAGTCGACGAGATTGGCCAGCGCCCGCTCGGACTGCGTCTTCTCGATCGGCGTCCAGCCGAACGTTCCGCTCGTCGATGCGCCGACCGGGACCATATTCGTCATACCCTCATCGTCTGCGCCGCGACCGCCGCGCGGCAGAGTCCCCGGGCCCACACCTGTCGCCGAATTCGACACGGAACGTCCATCACCTAGAGGACTTCCGGCCCTGTCCGAGCACCGCCCGATAAAGTCCGCTCGATCGCGGAGCCACCGCAGCCGAAACCGGGACCATCGGCTCACGCAGGGGCAACCTTCGGCCCTTGGATGGTGGCCGCGCGGGACACAGGCTGAGCGATAAGAACCCAGCATCGCACCCAGTCAGCACCCAGGAGGCCAACCATGTCGCGCCACGACGATCCCCTCGCACCCGCCGTGCAGACTGCCCACGACTGGCTCCGCGCTGTCGCCGACAGTCTCGATACCGACGACCGAGCCTTCGCCTACCGGGCGCTGCGCGCCTGGCTGCACACTGTGCGCGACCGCATCAGCGTCAGCAGTTCGGCCCATCTGACCGCGCAATTGCCCGAGATCCTGCGCGGGGCCTACTACGAGGGCTGGGTGCCCGGACACGTACCGGTCCGGCACGGCATCACCGAATTTCTCAGGCAGTTCGCCAGGGAGTCGGGCATCGACGAGGACGAAGTCGGCCCGGTCGCGGGCGCGGTCACGGCGGCATTGTCGGAGCTGTTTTCCCCTGGACAGTTGGACCGGATCTTCGCGGTCCTGCCGATGCAACTGTACGGCGTGCTGTGCGGTGCGCGAATGGCCATCGACGAATCGCTGATCGAATGGCAAGCGGTCGCCGAGGAACAGGCGGTCCATCCGGTCGCCAGTCTCGAAGACCGCATCCAGGCGCTCGGCGACGCCGTCGCCGTGCTGGCACGCGGCCTCGAACGGCTGCCCGCCGACGAACCCGACAGCGACCGATCGACCCAGGCGGCCCAGCAAGCACACCGCATTCTGCTCGCCGAAGGTCTGGTCGGCGCCGAGACGCCGGACCGCTGACATGCTGCGTGCAACGATCCCACTGGGCCGGGTCGCGGGCATCCGAGTCGGCGCGCACTGGTCTACGCTGGTCACCCTCGGACTGTTCACCTATCTTCTCGGCCGATCACTGGCCGATACGCACGGGAACTCGGTGGCGGTCTGGCTGGTCGCCGCGGCGGGCGCGGTCGGTCTGCTCGCCACGCTGCTGGGTCATGAACTGGCACACTCGATCGTCGCGCGCCGCCGCGGCACCCGGGTCGAACGCGTCGTACTGTGGCTACTCGGCGGCGTCTCCGAACTCGGTGAAGAACCGAAAGATCCGCGCTCGGACCTGCGCATCGCATTGGCCGGACCGGTCACCAGCCTCGGGATCGGCATCATCGTGCTGGTCGTCGCGAACCTCGTCGGCAGCCTGGTGAGCGGACCGGTGCCGGATATGCTCGGCTGGCTCGGCGCGATGAATATCCTGCTGGCCGTATTCAACCTGCTGCCCGGCGCACCACTGGACGGCGGCCGCGTACTGCGCGCACTGATCTGGCGACACACCGGCGACCAACTGCGCGCCACCACCATGGCCGCGCAGAGTGGCAGGATCCTCGGACTCGGTCTGCTCATCCTGGGCGCCGCCGAGATGCTACTGGTCGGCAATGGCGGTGGACTCTGGCTGATGCTGCTCGGCTGGTTCCTCTACTCGGCCGCCAATGTCGAGCTCGCCGCTGCCGGGCTGCGACATCGGCTGGGCGACACCCGGATCCGTGACGTAATGACCGAACACCCACTGTCGATTCCTGCGGCCTGGTCCATCGAGGACCTGTTGCACTCGCAGATCGTGCATACCGATCACCGGGTATTTCCGGTCACCGACCCGGCAGATCGACCGATCGCTGTGCTCGCTTGGTCTGATCTCACGGCATTGCCCGCCGCGGCGCGCGCCACCACCGCGGTGCGCACAGTCGCCCGCCCCCTGCCACCGACAGCCCGAGTGTCCGGCGACGAACTGCTCAGCGCCGTGGCGGCCAAGGTGGTCCTACGACCCGACTTCGATGTCATCACCGCGATCGACCCACACGGCCGACTCATCGGAGTGGTCACCGCGACGGATCTCACGCTCGCCGTCCAGCGCAGCGCGCTCGGTCTTCCAGCCCGTCGATCCGAACGGTTTCGACCACCGAATACCGCACCCTGACAAGATAATTCGGCCCTTTGCGGGTGATAGGAGGCTTTCCATGAGCCCTACGCAAGTCGAGCAGGAAACGCCGCGACCGATCTTCCGGGATCGGCACGAAGCGGGCCGGGTGCTCGCCAGTTTACTCGGACACTATCGCGGCGATCCGGATGCCCTGGTGCTCGGACTGCCGCGTGGCGGTATCCCGGTCGCCTGGGAGGTCGCCGCGGCGCTGAACGCACCGATGGACGCACTGGTCGTGCGCAAACTCGGCGCCCCCGGTCATCCCGAGTTCGCGATCGGCGCACTCTCCACCGGCGGCCGCATCGTGCTCAACGACGATACGGTGCGCGCACTGCGGCTGACCGCTGATCAGGTGCGCCGCATCGCCCGCGACGAGGCCCAGGAGATGATCCGGCGCGAGGCCGCCTATCGCGCCGACCGCGGCCCGATCGAGGTGGCCGGACGGACGGTGATCCTGGTGGACGACGGATTGGCCACCGGCGCGAGCATGTTCGCGGCCATCGAGGCGATCCGAGCAGGCGAGCCGAAGCGGATCGTCGTCGCGGTCCCCGCCGCGCCGGAGTCGACCTGCCGGGAGCTCGGTGCCTCAGTCGACGAAATGGTGTGCGCGACAATGCCTTCGCCGTTCCGCGCGGTCGGCGAATGGTTCTGGGACTTCACCCAGGTCACCGACGAGCAGGTGCGTACTCTGCTCGGCGTCTCGACCACCGGAGTCGCCGTCCCGCCCATCGACACCGCGGCGACCATCCGGGCCGCGGCCATCGACGCGCCCGACGGCGTCCCACCTATCCAGGTGCTCGAGGAAATCATCGGCGACGCCCGGTTCGTGCTGATCGGCGAGAGTTCGCACGGCACACACGAGTTCTACCGGGCCCGCGCGGTGATCACGCGCTGGCTGATCGAGGAGAAAGGCTTCACCGCGGTCGCCGCCGAGGCGGACTGGCCCGATGCCATTCGGGTGAACCAGTACGTGCACGGGCGCGGCAACGACACCAGCGCCGAACAGGCGCTGCGCGGATTCGAACGATTTCCGAACTGGATGTGGCGCAACACCGAGGTCCGCGAATTCGTCATCTGGCTGCGCGCACACAACGCCGAACAACAACGCGACAACCGAATTCAGACCGGCTTCTATGGTCTGGACCTCTACAGCCTGCACCGCTCGATGCACGAGGTCGTGGACTACCTCGACCGCGTCGATCCGAAGGCCGCGCAGCGCGCCAAGATTCGCTACGCTTGCTTCGACCACGTCGCGGGCGATGACGGCGAGGCCTACGGCTTCGCCGCCGCCTTCGGTGCGGGCAAATCCTGTGAAGCCCAAGTGATCCGGCAACTGCTCGAACTGCAGCGCCTGGCCATCGCCCGCGGCGAGCAGGAACCCTATGCCGCCGACGAACAGTTCGACGCGCTGCGCAATGCCTGGTCAGTGCGCGACGCTGAGGCCTACTACCGAGCCATGTTCGGCGACCGAGCGTCCTCGTGGAATCTGCGTGACCGGCACATGGCCGACACCCTCGACGCACTCGCCACCCATCTGGACCGCTCCGGCGGCTCCGGCGCCAGAATCGTGGTGTGGGCGCACAACTCCCACGTCGGCGATGCCCGCGCCACCGAACTGGGCAGCGAAGGCGAACTCAACCTCGGCCAACTGATCCGCGAACGCCACGGCGACGCCTGCCGCATCATCGGCTTCAGCACCTGCTCGGGCACGGTCACCGCCGCGCAAGATTGGGGTGGGCCCACCATCCGCGAAACCGTCCGCCCCGCACTGCCATCCAGCGTTGAAGAGCTGTTACACGACACCGGCAACCCGGAATTCCTACTCCGCATGGATATTCCGGGCGAGGTCACCGACCTGCTGCGTCAACCGCGCCTACAGCGCGCCATCGGCGTGGTCTACCGCCCCGGCACCGAACGCCAGAGCCACTACTTCCACACCAGACCCGCCGACCAATACGACGCCCTCATCCACATCGACCACACCACCGCGCTGGAGCCGCTGGAACCAAGCGGCGAATGGATCGCGGGCACGATCCCCGAGACGTACCCGTCTGGTTTGTGACCAACGACCGATGCAGCATGTTCGCGATGACCGTGCCAAGTCGACGGCGAGCAACAGATCTGCGGCTCGCCGTCGCCGGTGTGCTGCTGACCATGCTGGGCGCCCTGGCCACCGGGTCCGCCGCGCTCGTGCGCGTAGACCGCGAACTGTTTCTGCGCGTCAACGCACTCCCCGACGCGCTGTACCGGCCGCTCTGGCTGCTACAGCTGACGGGCGTGCTGGGCGCACCGCTACCCGACGACGGGTCCATCGGCCCTGATCCGGGAGCCGTACGCCCCTGGTCGCGCCCTGGGCTCGGTTGCGACACTGCAGTTCCACCGACGAAAGACCGATGACGATGACGGCTGAGGCGACACGGATCGAGGCGGTGCCGGTCGGCGTGACACCGACCTCGGCGTCGCAGGCCACGACCGCAGCCGACATCCCACCCCGGGCCCGAGTCGTCGAGCGGCATGCGGGCGATGCCATCCGAGTCGTGCTCGGCCTGGTGGCACTGACCATTTCAGCGCTGGCGGCCCGCCATACCGAGGTACCGCAACTCGAGGTCGACCTGTTCCGGGTGATCAACGACCTGCCCTCGTGGGTGGCGCCGGTCTTGTGGGTCATCATGCAGCTGGGCACCATCGGCGCGGTCGGCGTCGCGGCAGGCGCGGCGCTGGTGGCGCGGCGGTTCCGGATGGCCCGCGACATCGCCGCGGCGGGCGTGCTCTCCTATCTGCTCGCCATCGAGGTGAAAACGCTGATCGGTCGCGCGCGACCGAATGTCCTGCTCAACGAGCTGAACCTGCGCACACACCAGGGCGGACTCGGCTTCGTCTCCGGGCACGCTGCGGTCGCGGCAGCTATGGCGGCCGCGGCGAGCCCGTGGCTGCCCCGGCCCTGGCGACGCGCCGTTTGGGCGCTTGCCGGAGCGGTCGCCCTGTCGCGGGTCTTCGTCGGGGCGCATTTCGTGCTGGACGTTTTCGGCGGCGCGGCGCTGGGTTGGACGGTTGCCGCCGCGCTGCACCTACTCTGGGGCGCTCCCGTGCACCGAGCCGAGGCGCCTGCGGTGCTGCGGGCTCTTACCGCCGCCGGACTGCGCCCGGTGCGGGTCATCCCCGCGGTCCTCGACGCGCGCGGGTCCCGGCCGTTCTACGTCACCACCGAGACCTGTGAGCTGTTCGTGAAGGTAATCGGCTATCACGAACGCAATGCCGATGTGCTGTTCAAACTGTTCCGGCACCTCATATTCCGGGAGGTCGAGGACGAATCGCCGTTCGCGACCCCGAAACAGAAGGCCGAACATGAAGCGTTCCTGACTCTGCTGGCCCGACGCGCGGGCGTGCGCACGCCGACGATCACCTCGGTCGGCGTCGCCGCGAGCGGTGACGCGTGGATCGCCGAAGAACGCGTTCCGAGCCGCAATCTCGCCCGCACGGTGTCCGGCCCGATCTCCGACGAATCCCTGTGCGATATCTGGTGCCAGATCGCGCTGTTGCGCGCAGCCCGCATCGCCCACCGCGATCTGCGCCTGGCCAATATCCTCATCGACGAACAGGACGCACCGTGGATCGTCGATTTCGGCTTCGGCGAATCCGGCGCCTCCGACCATCTGCTAGACGCCGACGTCGCCGAACTGCTCGTCTCGATGAGCTTCAAGGTCGGTCCGGAACGTGCGGTCGCGACGGCGCATATGGTGCTCGGCACCGACGCGTTGACCAGCGCGGCGCCCCTGCTCCAGCCACTGGCGCTGGCCGTGGCCACCCGCCGCACGACCCGGCATCAGCCTCACCTGCTGCACGAACTGCGTGCCACCATCGCGGATACGACCGGTGTGGCGGCCGTCGTACCGGAGGTGCTGGTGCGGTTCCGTTGGCGCACCCTCGGCTGGATCGCCGCGACGATCTTCGCGACCTACGTGCTACTACCGCGGGTCGGTCAACTCGGCACCACCATCGCCACCCTGGACGACGCGCAATGGCAATGGCTGGGCGGCGCCTTGGCGATGTCGGTGGTGACCTATGCGGCGGCGGCGCTGGTACTGATGGGAGCGAGTCCCCGCCCGCTCGCATTCGGCCGCACAATGAATGTGCAACTGGCGACCTCGTTCGCCAACCAGCTGGTGCCCTACGGCATCGGCGGTACCGCGGTCAACGAACGCTATCTGGAACGTTCCGGGATGACCAGGGCCACCGCCGTCGCCGCCGTCGCACTGACAGTCGCCTCGGGTGCGATCCTGCATGTCATCGAGCTCGCCGGAGCGGGAGTGTGGCTCGGCCGGACCCGACTGCTGCTGAGTTCCGCACTGCCCAGCGGCTGGGTACTGCTCATCGGCTTCGTGGCCGTGATGACCGTGCTCGGCGGCGCAGTCGCGCTGCTGCTGCGTCGCCCTGACCAGCTCGCCCAGGTGCGGAGCGCGGCCGGTTCGATGACCGATGTGCTGCGCAGGCCACGACGTGCCGCGATGGTGCTCGGCGGCCAGATCTGCGTAAATGTCGCTTACGTTGCGGCCCTGGGTTTTTCAGTACAAGCATTCGGCGGACACCCGTCCGCGGCCCTGGTCGCCGCCGTCTTCCTCGGCGGGGCGGCGTTGGGCGCGGCCAGCCCGACCCCGGCGGGCCTCGGTGTGGTCGAGGCCGCCCTGGTGGCCGGTCTCATGGTGGGCGGTGTGCCCAGCGCGTCGGCGGTCGCCGGTGTCCTCGCCTACCGGTTGGCGACCTTCTGGATCCCTGGCGCTATCGGGTTCGTCTCCCTCAAATCCCTGCAACGTCAACGGATGCTGTGAGGTGAGGCGCCGGCCCGTTGTACAGCGGCCGGAGCAACGCGACTCAGCTCGTCAGGGACGGCGCTATGCGGGGTGTCGGATGACGCAGGTACGCAACGGTCCGACATGCCTTTGGCTGCGTTCACCGCGGCGTCGGCACCGGACCTCGTGCAGATACGAGAGCAATTCCGCGAGCTGTCGCGGCTATGGGATGCGATTCGGCACGAGTACTGGGCGGAGGTCGCTCCGCCCCTGAAACATTCACGAGGACGGCTGCGCCAGCCGACGACGACAAGCAGGTGAGGCCGGTGCCAACTGATCCGGAGTCGGCGCGGAATCGACAACTCGGCGCACGAGCCGGACGTGCGGGGTATCGGCTGGTATGCGCTCCTGGGTACCGTGCGACTGGAAGCTGCTCGACGCCGAAGACGGTACATGCCTCGAGGCGGGCCACCGCATCCGTACCTACCCACCGCGACCGACCGAGTCCTCGACGCGGTAACTCGCTGAGGCCCAGAGGTTTTCGACTACCGGAGGACCTCGGTCATCTGGTCATGGGACCTTCGGCTCTTTCCGGTCAGCCCAGGCGAGGGTGAATCTGGGGGTGCCTGCAGAATGTGCTGTCACTATCAAAGAAGAAGGGGGACTGTCGCCGTGCGTACACCGTGTCCGAGTAAGTACCCGACGTTTCCCGATGTCGTTGTCTCTGTTCAGGGCCGAATCGCGGATCTCGAGATCGAACGGATAGGTAGTGCGGTCGGCCGGGTGTTGGCGCGGCGCGGGACCACCAGCGGGGCGCGGGTCCGAGTGACCGGTGCAAACTGCGATGACGGCCCGATGCTTGTGCAGGTGAATCTGCGCGTACTCGGCACGCCGACCCGCATCCAGACGATGGTCCCCGGCAAGGGTGTCGTACTGCCCGCGGTCGACCGGCTGGACAAGCAGATCTCCCGACTATCGGGACCGTGGCAGCCGTGGACTCTGCCCGATCCGACCCGATCCGCGCTGGCCGCACCGGGGGAAGGGGCAGTAGCGCGTCGCAAACCGTACTCACTGGCAACAGCGGATGTCCGTGTGGCGGTGGCGTCAATGGACGCAATGGATTACGACGTGCACCTGTTCACCGACGCCGAGACCGGCGAGGATGCGATCGTTTATCGGGCCGCTCCCTCAGGGCTGCGGCTGGCTCGACAGCGGCATCAGCATTTACCGCGATTGCCCTACCCTCCGCGGGCGCTGCCACTGACGGTGCCCCCAAGTCCGCCGCCGGCCCTGCCAGAGGGCGAAGCGGTGAAACGGTTGTGCGAGCACGGCCTGCCGTTCCTGTTCTTCACCGACTTGGCCGACGGTCGCGGCCATCTGCTGTATCGCCGCTATGACGGCGATCTCGGCCTGATCTCACCCAACCCGGCAAATCGGGCGGCATAACGAACGTAGCGGCATCGACCCCGCCCACGTCTCCATCCCCGCAGCCAACCCGAATGCTCGCGACGTCGGAGAAGGCAGGGCCGGAGCCCGGCAGAGCCTGCATGCTTGGTTCCTTATTTCGTTCAGTCGTCCCGGCTCATGCTTTCGCCGACACCCACTCGAACACCGGCGCGAACATCCGACACGGTCCGCACCACGGAGCTCACAAATTGTGGTCGGTGTAGAACTCGGTGAACGCGGCGTAGGCGCGTGCGCCATAGACAGTGGCGGGGCCGCCGTTCATCAGGAAGGTGACGCCGATGGTCTCGGCCGCCTGCTCGGGGGTCGCCCCGTGTAGAACCGCGGCGTGCGCGTGCGCGGCGATGCAGCCGTCGCATTCCTTGCTCACCGCGATGGCAAGGGCGATCAGCTCTTTGGTTCTGGTATCCAACACACCGGCGGCGAACGCCGCATCGTGCAATTGCTTGTAACCGGCGTACACCTGTGGGATCGCGCGCCGCAGCTCGCGGGTCGGCGTACGCAGCTCGTCCCGGACCGTCGCACCGTAATTGCTCATCTCGCTCCTTACCAATTGTCCTTTGGGTCCACGGTGCACGTAGTCGGCCAGGCCGCGATGCGGTCTTTGGTCCTGTCCGTGGGCGGCTTTGGTCGCACACCTGGAGCAGTTGCGTCGCTGGCACAATGAATTTCGGCACTGGTGATCAAGCCGACCTGAACCGCCGACTGACATTGCGCCGCTCGACTGCTGGTCGGCTTCATCACCGAGGCCGATCTGTCGCGGCAATTGCCGGAAGACACAGTCGGCGAATTCGTCGAAGCGATCTGCGCACCGAACCTGCCGAGTGCCACCCAGGCATGAATCGGACTTCCCGCCCTCGGCTGGTGCCACCAGTTCGATGGACCGCATCGCAAGGCGGCGACCGGCGTGCCATCTCGGTTCGATCCTGAGGTGGCGGGTGGCGCCGCCGTAGCGTCCTTCGGCCCACGGATCGGGGACCATCGCCAGCAGTTGGATCCGTCGGGAACTCGTACCGTTCGGGTATCCGGCTCAGCGCAGATCGAAGGGCTTCGCCATGAACACGCAGCAGCGCGATAATTCACACCAGCTGGCCTCGGCACCGGTTGTCGTCGGCGTAGACGGGTCCGACGGAAGCGACCTCGCCGTCCGCTGGGCCGCCGAGCTCTCCGCGCAGCGCGGCCGCCGACTGCTCATCGTGCACGGCCTTGATCTCGTCGCGACCCAATCGCTGCTCGGCGGCTACCACGTGATACCCACCTCCGTGGTCGAGACGGTCCGCGCGCGCGGCACGAAAAACGTCGCCGCCGCACGCAGACTCGCCCACGAAATCGCACCCGGAGTGGACATCGCCACCGAGCTGTCCGACGCGAGCCCTTCCCGGCTGCTGATACATCTGTCGAAGACCGCATACCTTGTGGTGCTCGGCGCCACCGGCAACGCGGGAACCATCGCCCACCTGGGCTCCACCCTGCTCGCGGTCACCAGCCACGGACACGGCAGCGTCGTCGTGGTCCGCCCGACCGATACCGAAGGCCAGATCCGCGACGATGGACCCGTCGTCGTCGGTATCGATGGCAGCCCCGTCGGCGAGGCGGCCATCGCGGCCGCGTTCGCCGAAGCATGCGACCGCAGGACCGATCTGATCGCCTTGCATTCCTGGAGCGAATGGCATTTCGGTGAATTCGCCGGACCGGCCGACTACCCTATGGCCGAGCCCGTCTTGGAAACCGCCGAGAACGCGGTGCTCGCTGAACGACTCGCCGGATGGACAGAGAAGTATCCCGACGTCCCGGTCACCCGCAAGGTGTACCGGGCCGGGCCGATGGATCGGCTGACGGAGTGGTCGAAATCCGCGCAACTGGTCGTGGTCGGCAGTCGCGGCCGGGGCGGCTTCACCGGCCTGCTACTCGGCTCCACCTCCAATTTCCTCGTGCAGCACGGCCATTGCCCCGTCATGGTCACCCGAACCACGTAATGACAAGAAAATCCCGCACCGGATCGAGTATGGACCGCGCCCAGCGCTCAACTGTGCTGTTCGGTCCTTCGGTTGGGGACCTTCGGCCCATCCCGATCCGCCCGTTCAGAGATGCTTTGCTCGAGAAACAATTTCGATCTCGGAGGCTGGGAGTCCACGGCATGATCACCTCGACCGAAACCATCACAGTCCGCCCACTCGGCCCAGCCGATACCGCCACCGTCGCGGATCTGCACGCTGGGATGCCCGATAAGGACAGCCTCTTCCGAAATGTCGTGCCGCGTCCGACCGAGCTACCCAACGTCGCTCACGCCCTCGCCATCCGCGATCCGGCACACTGTGTGCTCGGCGCTTTCACCGACGACCGGATCGTCGGCCTCGGTAACTTCGTCGTGCTCGGCACGACCAAGACGGCCGAGCTCGCCATGACCATCGCTCCCGATCAGAACGACCGGACGGGCGCTTTCGGCCCCGACCTCCTTCACCGCCTGGCGCAGCTCGCGCGTGAGCGCGGCATCGAACGATTCATCGCCGAGTTGATTCCGGCGAATTCCAGGCTGATGCGGTTGGTCGTCGCCGCGGACTTCACCGTGACGGCCTACCGCCAGAACGGTATCGCGCTAGTCGGCATACAACTCTGACGGCACAAAGCTGTTCGCCGCTGGTTTCGCCGCACCGCGTAGTGACACTCGAAATATGCTGGCAAACCCTACACCGCCGATATCCGCGCCGAAAACTACTGTGCCACCAAAGATCTCGGATCATCACTCGAATCGAAGCGCCCACAGAACACCATCGACTACCGAAAACAACCACATCCTCGATGCCGGTCGCCAGCACGGCCCGCAGTGTGAGCCGATCGTGTCAGCGGGCCGACGCGAGCCCCCGGATAGCCGCCGACATGTCGGCCCTACGCTGAATGAATGTTGCGCGGCGACACAGCGGAATGACCAGAGTGTTCCTGGTGGACGACCACCACATCGTGCGTCGCGGTGTTGCCGACCTGATCAGCGCCGAGCCCGACCTCGAAGTCATTGGCAAGGCGGGCACCGTATCCCACGCGATGGCGCGCATCCCAGCCCTGCGCCCCCGACGTCGTGGTCCTCGACGTGCGACTGCCCGATGGCAACGGCATCGAACTATGCCGCGAACTGCTGTACCAGCATCCCGAGCTACGCTGCCTGATCCTCACCTCGTCTACCGACGAACAGGCCATGCTCAACGCCATCCTGGGGGGCCAGCGGCTACGTGGTCAAAGACATCGACACCCTTGAGCTGATCGATGCCATCCGCGAAGTCGGCGCGGGCAAATCCCTGCTCGACAACCGGGCCGCCGCCGCGCTCATGGCGAAACTGCGCGACGAAGCCACGGCCAAGACTGGGCCGCTGGCCACGCTCACCGACCAGGAACGAACGCTGCTCGAACTGCTCGGTGAGGGGCTGACCAACCGGCAGATCGCAGGCCGCATGTTCCTGGCCGAGAAGACAGTGAAGAACTATGCCTCCCGGCTGTTGACCGAGCTCGGCGTCGAACGACGCACCCAGTCCGCCGTGCTGGCCACGAAGCTCAATCCACCACACCAGGAGGAATGAGCAGGCGCACCCGCAACGGTCCCGCGCAGCATCTCGACACCCTGGAATCGTGCACTGCCGTCTGAGGACCATCGCCCCGCCGGGCACCGCCTTTGGACCCTTGGGCCCTTGCCGCGAACACCTCAGGCTGAGCAGTACGCCCCCCTGATTCGCCTGGGGCCTGCCCGAGGAGGACACCATGCCCCGTCGTCTCGACGATGCCTTCGCGCCCGCCATATACATGGCTGAGGAGTGGTTGCGCGTCATCGCCGACAGTCTCGACACCGACGACCGCGCCTTCTCCTACCGCGCGCCGCGCGCCTGGATACCTACCGCGCGGGACCGCATCAGCGTCACTGGCTCAGCTGGCCGCCCAACTGCCCGAGATACTGCGCCGGGCCTACTACCTCGAACGCCCTGCCGCCCTCGAAAATCGACCACACGCGATCGGCCAAGCGGTAGCCCTGCTGGCCGCCGGGCCCGAGCCAGTCCCGGAGGACGAATCAGGTTATGCACGAACGACTTCCACCGCCGAGCGAATACACCGCATTCTGCTCGCGGCAGGCGTGAACAGCGCCGATACGAATGGTCGGACCAACTGACATGCTGCGCGGAATACCGACCAGTCCGACAAAGGAGAAGTCATGCATGCAATGGTCTTTCACGGCCCAGGAAACACCTCATGGGAGGAAATACCCGACCCGACGATTCAGCAGGGAACCGATGTCATCGTCCGCGTCGATGCTGTCACGATCTGCGGAACCGATCTGCACATCCTGAAAGGCGATGTGCCCGAAGTGAGCGCTGGACGTGTACTCGGTCACGAGGCCGTCGGCACCGTGACCGACGTCGGCAGCGCGGTGCGGACCCTTCAGGCCGGTGACCGCGTCCTGATCTCCTGCATCTCCGCATGCGGCAGCTGCCGATTCTGCCGCGAAGGCAGGTACGGCCAATGCCTCGATGGCGGCGGTTGGATTCTCGGCCACCTGATCGATGGCACACAAGCCGAGTTGGTGCGTGTTCCCTTCGCCGATACTTCGACCTACCGTATTCCGGCCGGACTCACCGACGAGCAGATGCTCATGCTGGCCGACATCCTGCCGACCAGCTATGAGGTCGGGGTCCGCAACGGCCGCGTCGAACCCGGTGATGTCGTGGTGATCATCGGCGCCGGTCCAATCGGATTGGCCGCGGTCTTGACCGCCCGGCTCTACAGTCCCGGTCGCATCGTCGTGGTCGATGTCGCGGACAACCGCCTCGAAGCCGCACACAAGCTGGGCGCCGATATCGTGATCAACAGCCGCACAACCGATGTCCGCGACGCCGTCGCCGCGATCACCGACGGCCTGGGCGCCGATGTGGCGATGGAGGCCGTCGGTGTTCCCGAAACCTTCGAACTCGCGGTAGCCCTGGTGCGCCCGGGAGGCCGCGTCGCGAACATCGGCGTACACGGCGCGCCCGCCACTTTGCATTTGGAAAACGTGTGGATCCGGGATCTGACCATCACCACCGGACTCGTGGACACCTCAACCACACCCACCCTCATCCGGCTCGTGCAGACCGGACAGCTCGACCCGGCAGCGCTGGTCACCCACCGCTTCGGCATGCACGAATTCCCCGCCGCCTACGACGTATTCGCGCGGGCACAGGAAACTGACGCACTCAAGGTCGTGGTTTCGAGAACCTGAGTCGACCAGCCATCCCCGGGTAGCACTGGGGCTATTCATCCCGAATGAGCGAGATCCGTGATAGCCCACAGACCAACACGGAAAGGCAGCAAGACATGTCCACTGATCAGCCGGCCCCCCCGATCATCGTCGGCGTCGACGACTCTACCGCCGCCACTGTCGCAGTGTGGTGGGCAGCCGTCGAGGCCGCCCGGCACGCGCCCCATCGCGCCTCATCGACACAATCGGCGTACCGACCGACGATGGCAGCTGATTGCGTCGGCAGCCATGGACGCGGTGGCTTCGCAGAGATAACGCTCGGCTCGGTCGGCCAAGCTGTCCTGCAAGCCGCGGACATCCCGGTCATCATCGCCCGACCGCGCTGATTCGTATGAACACGCCAGTTTCGCCATCAGTGGACAGTTCCACTGCGGTCGGCGCCGAACAGGCCGAAGGAGCGTCCGGACTGCGGCTCGATCCGACGGAGCGGATAGAGCTCCTACTTCGCGATCTGCGCAGTTCTCGATCCGGGCTGACCGGTCGGGAGGCGCAGCGGCGGCTGATCCACGTCGGTCCCAACGCGCTGCGCCGACGAGGCGTACGGACCTGGCCGCGTGAGCTACTGGCGCAGTTCACCCATCCGCTGGCACTGCTGCTATGGGCAGCCGCGGGCCTGGCCTGGCTGGTCGGCATCGAACCAGTAGCCATCGCCGTGATCGTTGTCATCCTGATCAACGCGGCATTCGCGTTTATACAGGAGCGGCATGCCGAGCGAGCGGTGGAGTTACTCGCGGCGTATCTACCGGCGCGAGCGACGGTAGTGCGCGACAGGGAGATCACCCAGATCGATGCCGTCGATGTGGTGCCCGGCGATGTGCTGGTGATCCAGGAAGGCGATCGAATCTCGGCCGACGCCCGCCTGCTCGAGGGCGGAATCGAGGTCGATCTGTCCGAACTGACGGGGGAATCGCTGCCGGTGTTCCGCTCGGCCGATGCCCCGGACACCGGTGTGCCGCTGGCCCAGGCACAGGACATCGCCTTCAGCGGGACGGCATGCACCGGCGGCGACGCGCAGGCGGTCGTTTTCGCCACCGGCATGCGTACCGAGCTCGGCCGCATCGCGGCGCTGTCGGAACGGGTCGGCCATGACGAGAGCCCGCTAGAACATCAAGTGCGCCGGGTCGCCTGGCTGATCGCCTTGGTCTCGCTGCTGCTCGGGGCGGCGTTTGTACCGCTCGCCACCATAGGCGCCGGGCTGTCGCTGCTCAACGCGGTGGTCTTCGCGGTCGGGCTCCTGGTGGGCAATGTACCGGAGGGCCTGCTGCCGACGATCACCTTGGCATTGGCGATCGGCGTCCGCGACCTGGCACGACGCGGTGCGGTCGTGAAGCGGCTCAGCGCAGTGGAGACACTCGGGTCGACCGATGTGATCTGCACCGACAAGACCGGCACCCTCACCGAGAACCGGATGCGGGTCACCGTGATCCATACGTCGACCGGTGCGCACGACCTCCAACCGCGCCCAGCCGACCCGACGCTCATTCGGCTGGCTGCCGCGATGATCGCCTGCAACAACGCCCGCTTCGATCAGACCGGACGGGCGCTGGGTGATCCGACCGAGACCGCCATACTCGTCGCCGGTGCGGCACTGGGTGCGCATACGGACCCTGACGACCGGCAGCGCCTGCGGCAGAGGCAGTTTCACTTCGACCCAGCGTGGAAGCGCATGTCGACGATCGACAGCTCGAGTGACGGCATCTGGGTGCACACGAAGGGCGCACCCGAAACAGTGCTCCCGCTGTGCACTTCCGAACTCGATGGCGACGGCCGACCGCAACCGTTGCACCCCGCCCGGCGCGCAACGCTGGTGGACCTGGTGGATACGCAAGCGCGGCAAGGACTTCGGGTGCTCGCGGTCGCCGAACGCAGACTGCCGGCCGATACCGTGCCCGCGGTGCGCGAATACGCCGAACAGCAGCTGGTATTGCTCGGACTTGTCGCGATGACGGACCCGCCTCGCGCCGAGGTCGCCGATGCCGTCGCAGCGTGCCACAGCGCGGGCATCCGCATCATCGTCATCACCGGCGACCACGGCCTGACCGCAGCGACCGTCGCCGCCCAGGTAGGGATCACCCGCGGCGAACCGGTCGTGGTGACCGGCGAAGAGCTCGACCGGATGAGCGAAACCGACCTGGACACCCTGCTCTCCGCGACGCCCGACCTGATCTTCGCTCGATCCTCACCCGAGGCGAAACTCCGTGTCGCGGACGCACTTCGCGATGCCGGCCATGTGGTGGCGATGACCGGTGACGGCGTCAACGACGCGCCCGCCCTGCGCCGCGCCGATATCGGCATCGCGATGGGCCGCTCTGGCACGGATGTCGCCCGCGAGGCCGCGACCATGGTCCTCACTGACGACAATTTCGCGACCATCGCCGCGGCGATCGAGGCCGGGCGGCGGGTCTACGACAACATTCGCAAGTTCATCTTCTACATTTTCGCCCACGCAACACCCGAGGTGACCCCGTTCATCGTGTTCGCGCTCTCGGGTGGTGCGATCCCCTTGCCACTGACCGTCTTACAGCTACTGGCGATCGATATCGGCACCGAAACCCTGCCCGCGCTCGCACTGGGTCGCGAACCGGCCGAGCCCGGTCTCATGCGACGACCACCTCGGCGACGCACCGAAGCGATCATCCGGATTCCGATGGTGTTGCGCGCGTGGCTGTTCCTCGGCACGATAGCGGCGGCACTGGGCATGGCGGGTTTCTTCTATGTTCTGCTGGGCGCGGGATGGCATCCGGGCGATCCCACCGGCCCCGGTACGCCACTGCACCACGCCTACCTCCAGGCCACCACGATGACCTTCTTCGGCCTCGTCGCCGGTCAGATCGGCACCGCGTTCGCGGCCCGCACCGAACGGGCCTCGCTGCGCTCGATCGGCGTGCTGTCCAACCCTCTCCTGTTGTGGGGTATCGCGTTCGAACTCGCGCTCGCGGCCGTGATCGTCTATTTCCCGCCGGTTCAGCACCTACTCGACACGGCAGCGCTCACCCCGGACATGCTCGCCTTCGCCGCACCCTTCCCGGTGATCATCTGGGGTGCGGACGAAATTCGGCGCTGGCTGTTGCGTCGCAGTGACATCGCACTGCAGTAGACGTCTTTCGCACCCCTTGATCGGGGCCAACGCCTGGAATGAGACCAGTCCGCGAATTCGTACCGCACCCGTATTCGCCCAATCGAACATTTGGGTAATCGTGGCAGTGCGGGCTGAGGAGTTCGACGGTCTTCTAGCGTCGCCGCAGATCGATCTGTGTGGTTAGTGCATGTATCCTCCGGACACCAGTGCTAACCACACAAGGGGTGGCTAACACTGTGGCGATTTGCTGTCGATGGTCGTATCGAATCTCAACGTTGAGCGCCGTATAGCGCGCGATCTTGTCCTCGGGTGCGCCCGCGTTGAGGACCGCTGACATGTCGCCCAGCGAGTCGATCAGCTTGTTGACCTGGGCGGCCGTCAGTACAACGGTCAGTGGGATGATACGGCCGCGGCAGCGTCGTTTGCCGAGCTCGCTCCAGCTGACTGCGGGAGCGGTTACTGGTGCCCGCCTTGGCGCGCCGGATCAGGTGTGCCTCGGTGAAGGCCTCGACCGACACGATTTTCGGGTGTGCCGGTCGACGTGAGCGGACGATGCGACCAGCGCGCGACCGACGAAACCGCACCACATGCCCCGCGGCCACATCATCGGGGTCCAACAGTTCCTCGACCTTGGACCATCGGCCGAAGACTCCATAGCCGGTGTAGCGGGATTCTGCAGGATCGCCGAGACGGTAGGAGCCTGCCGGCCATCGCCCGCGCGATGCCGATTCTGCTCGGGCCGAGGCGCCTCGGGAACGGGATCGACGGTTTCTCGTACTTCAAGGGGGGCCACCTCGAAGTACGACTGCACGCATAGTTCTCTTTCGCCGTTGTCGCAGGTGGCGGCGGTCCACTGTCCAGACATGGGATGCGATCGACCGATTCGCTTCTCCGACAACGTGTACCGGGCCATTCCCGATGTTTTCGATGATTTCACTGGCCACGTCGCCGGGCTGCATAGTCTGCGCGTCGGGGGTGACACCCATACGTTGCATTGCCTCGGTGGCCATCTTGCCGAGCGCCGTGCACTCGGGCGTCCAGCAGATCAACCGCTTCCCGCGTGGTCGCGGCCTTGACCTGTACCCGCACCGATCGGCCGTCCATATCCACATTCGCCTGGGCGACAATCGACCGCCGGATCCGCATGCCAGGTCAATCGCACCCTGGCCCCCGACACGGCTCCAGCGGCGGACACGTGCTGGCCGAGCGAAATCCGCACGACCGACTCCGTCCCTGACGTAGCTCTGGACATGATCCCTTCGTCCCGCCGACCATGCCACCCGGTCGAACAACCCCGCCAGAGCCGAAAGTCTCCTTGACAGACCCGTTCGACTCCATGGCCGGCTTCATAAAGCCGGGCCGGCCGCTGTCACTGGGAACTCTTCGCCGCTACCCGCCTGCATCACCCGCTACGCTGCCGTCATGCCGTACTACGCGACGGTTCCGGACAGCATGCGGGAACGGCTCGCAGAGCTGGCGGCGCTCCTGCGCGGGTGCCGGGACACCTACCTGCGCATCGACGAGGACCATCATTGGATGGTCCACCCGAGTTCGGCCGCCGCCTCGGATCTTGCCGTATTCGCCGGTACGGTCGGCCGTCGCCGACTGTTCGCCGAGTTCGACGACGGCGGGCGAAGAGCACAGACGATCCGGCTCGATGGCGTCGAGTGGCTGACATCGCTTGCCGCAATGGGGATCTACGACGCTTTATCGTCGGTCTACCAGTACTGCGGTTGGGAATTCGATATCGATTCCGAGTTCGAAACGATGATCGACCGGACCCTCCCGGCTTCCTATGGCCTTCACCGTAGGTGCCGCAGCGTAACGGTGACCATAGACCCGTAAGTACGTGCGCAAAGGCCGTACTCCCCGGACGCCTCGGCCGACCAGACTCACCGATATGACCGCAAGTGATGTCTCGCTATCCGAGGTGCCGGATCACCCGACGATGCTGGCAGCGATGCGGCTCGCCGCGCACGCCCCCTCTGTGCACAACACCCAGCCATGGCGCTGGATATTCGACGGCGTCCGGCTGCATCTCTACAGTGACACCGACCGGCAATTGCCCGCCGCCGACCCGCGCGGACGCCAACTGGTGATCAGCTGCGGCGCCATGTTGCATCACGTGCGCACGGTCTTCGCCGCATACAACTGGCACACCGATGTCGTGCGCCTGCCCGATCCCGAGCAGCCACAGCACCTTGCCGCGATCGGATTCCGTCCGTGGCCCGACCCACCCGCCGAAATACGCGCCTGCAGCAACGCCATCCATCACCGGCACACCGACCGGCTGCCGATGCTCGAACCGGACAGCTGGGCCGAAATCGTGCCCGCGCTGCGAAACCTGGTGTCGGCGTGCGATATCCAGCTCGACGTGCTCGACGAGAGTGCCCGGCCGCAGCTGGCGACGGCCTCGGAGCATGCCTCGGCGCTGCATCGGTACGACATGTCGTACCAGACCGAATTGCATTGGTGGACAGGGCATTCCCAGCTGTCTGAGGGTATTCCGCGCTCAGCCATGATCTCCGATGCCGAGGCTGCCCGGGTCGGCGTCGCGCGCGCGTTTCCGTCCGTCGCGCACTCGATGCGCCGGGCCGACCTCCGAGACCGCGCCCGGCTGGTGGTGCTCAGCTCACCCGGTGAGACCGTGGGGGAATGGCTGCATGCCGGAGAAGCGCTCTCAGCGGTCCTGTTGGAATGCACGGTGGTCGGGCTGACCACGTGCGCGCTCACTCACATCACCGAAACCACGACGGGCCGAAAAGTTATGGCACGTCTAATCGCTCACCCGTCCGTGCCGCAGGTCCTCATCCGCATCGGGACCGCACCGGACGAGCCGGAGCCACCGCCCACCCCGCGACGGCCCCTACTCGACATGTTCACAATTCGTCGAGCTGGTTGACCGCGAGCCACGCCGATAACCGATCTCCGCCGCGGGCGATCAGGTCAACTGGATCATGTGCCGGTGCGCATCGATGGCATGCCCCAGCTCGGTTCGTGACAGTTCGTGCATACCGCACTCGCAGTTGGCGGGAACGAGGTCATCGCTGAAGCGGTCGCCACGCAAGATATCGGTGTAGCGGGTGCCGTGCCGACCCGCGTGGTGTGCCTCGTCGATGAAATCGCGCTGCCCATGGGCGTGCGGGGCGACCAACGACTCGTACACCGCACCCAGAGCTGTATCGAAAACCGTTGCGACGTGGTGACTACGACCGCAGCGAACCTGCAGCAGGATGTGGTCGTCTCGGTCCGAGCCGAGGTCGTCCACGGCCTTCCCGGCAACGAGCTGACGTTCAGTCGGGCTGAGATCAGAGAGGCTGCTCATTGTTCCTCCAAAGATGGGCTACTCGAATAACGACCGGGACGTACCCTGCACCGCACGGTAGTGAAATGGCTACTGCTACAACCATTCCGGGAGCGGCACAGCGGTGCCTCCTAGTCGAGCACCTTGACGTGGTCGACGCCGGGTACGGTGCGAGCAAGGGTGATGATGACGCGTTCTTCGGTGGGATCGATGCGGTTGCCGCGGATGGTGACTCGGCCGGATGCCACGTCGATGGTCCAATCTTTGCGGCTGCCCGCATAGTCATCGAGCAGGGCTCGGATCTTGGCTTCGATCGTGGCGTCGTCATTGATCAAGGTGCGCAGCAGATCTCGTCGGGAGACGATGCCGACCAGAATGCCCGCCTCGACCACCGGCATCGAACGCAGCCGTCCGGCGAGCATCTCGGTGGCGACGGTGGCGATATCGGTACCCGGGTGGACCACCTGCACCGGCACTGTCATCACCGCCTCGACCACCGCAGACTGTACGGCGGACTTCGCGGCTAGCGCATCGGATTCAGAGAGCAGGCCGATCACCCGGAAACACTCGTCGACGACCGGGAGTGCGGCGAATCCATGCTCGGTGAGCAGCCCGATGGCCGCGGTCAGAGGTGTTTCCGGCCGGACCGTGACGACCGGGCGGCTGAGGATGTCGCGTGCATGCATTCGAAGTCACCTCGCAGGTGGATGATGTCGACGGTGTTTCGGTGCCTGTCAGCATCATGTGCCGATGCGGCCTGGCACACGATGCAACGGACCTCTACTCGGGTGACCTTGGGCCCGAATGAAAGCCGGTCCGCACAACTCTGCGACAGCCGGCGATGGCGTGCGTGTGATGGGCCCGTGACCTCGGCTGCGGGGTCACAGACCTGACAGAAGGCTTGCCGGGCTTCTTCGCGCACGGCGACGAAGTACCCAGCGGGCGGTGCCGTTCGGCACTGTGAAATCGGTGTACGCGGGCTGCATTCTGAAGATGGCGAGCCGCGATCGTCGCGGGTATCCGCGTCGAGCCGGCCGCTGGTGATCGCCATGTCGGCATGGTCGGCGCCACCGTCAACCACCCCGTTTCAGATGCCGACGCGAATTCGCGTCGATAAGGAGAAGTTGTGAATGCACTCGTGATTGCTTTCGCAGTGCTCATCGTGGCACTGATCGTGGTGTGGCTGTCGATTCGGGTGGTGACCCAGTATGAGAAGGGAGTGTTGTTCCGCCTCGGACGCGTGATCGCAGTCCGAGAACCTGGGCTGAGATTCATCATCCCGGTCGTCGATCGACTGCGGAAGGTGACGATGCGCATCATCACCATGCCGATTCAATCCCAAGGCATCATCACCCGAGACAACGTCAGCGTAGACATCTCCGCCGTCGCCTACTTCCGCGTCGTTGACGCCGAGAAATCGGTCGTCGCCATCGAAAATGTCTACGCCGCCATCGACCAGATCGCCCAAACCACGCTCCGCAAAGTCGTCGGACAGCACACCCTCGACCAAGCACTCGCCGAGACCGACACCATCAACGCCGACATCCGGCAGATCCTCGACACCACCACTCTGGAGTGGGGTGTCGAGGTCACCCTGGTCGAGCTGAAGGACATCCAACTGCCCGACACCATGAAACGGGCCATGGCCCGCCAAGCCGAAGCCGAACGGGAGAAGCGAGCCAAAATCATTGCCGCCGAAGGCGAATCCATGGCCGCCGCAGCACTCGGCGACGCCTCCGACACCATGATGGCCCACCCACTCGCCCTCCAACTACGCAACCTGCAGACCCTCCTCGAACTGGGCGTCGACAAGAACACCACCGTCGTGTTCCCGGCACCACTGATGAGCGCGATCAGCGACATCGGCGCCTTCTTCGCCCGCGAAACCACCGCCTCCACGACCCTGACCCCCACCGTCCAGACGCCGCCGATGACAGCGCCGGTGTCGACACCGATACACAACGGGACGGCGAGCACCGCGGTCAAAGCGCACACGCCGGACTGACCCGCCGCAGATCCACCAGACCTTGCGGCTCCGGCGGTATGGAACACACCGGATATCAACGGCGCGCCAAGGATTTTCGACCGATGACATTCGCGAAAACACCGACCGCGTGGGGCGCAGGTGGTCGAATGACCGCTGCGATCACCGGCCGAGGGGACTGTGCCGAGGAGACGCGCATGAGCGCACACAAGAATGCGGGAATCGTGGTCACCGTCGACCAACCCCCGATCGGGCACGACGCGGCCCTGTGGTCGGCCGCTCTCGCCGAACGCCTGCACTGTTCCCTTCGCATCGTCTACATCGCACCCGAGGCCCATCCCATGGTTGCGGAGATCGTCCGGCCCCACCACGTCCCGATCCTCGTGTCGGCGCACGCGCGCGCGACAGCGGTCCTCGACGCAGCAATCGCGGCGGTCCGTCGAGGTTCCCCCGATCTCGAACTGATCGGTGAGCTGATCGAGGGACCGGCCACCCAGGTGTTGGCCACCGTCGGGAGGGGTGCCCGGATGCTCGTACTCGGGCACCCCGATGCCGGAACCACTGATGTCCTCGCGGCCACCTCGCGGGCCAGCACCGTCACCGAACACACCACATGTCCGGTCACCGTTTGGCGGGGAGAATCCGGGCAGCTACCAGATCGGCGGCCCGTGGTCCTCGGTGTCGACGAAGACGCCGACAGCGCCGAAGCCACCGGCATGGCGTTCGAGTACGCGCACCTGTTCGCCGCACCACTCGTCGCGGTGCACTCCCGCCCCGCCCGACCGCCACCAGACCTGACGACAGTCCCCGACCTGCACCCCGAGCAGGACACCCTCGACGAAACCCTGTCCGCGGCACGACAGGCGTTCCCCGACGTCGCCGTCACCGCTACCGTCGTATCCGAGCCACCACCTCAAGCGCTGATCGAACGCGCCGCGGACGCACAACTGGTTGTTATCGGAACCCATGGCCGAAGGCGCATGCCCGCTGGTGCCGGCGCGTCGGTAAGCCCGTACCTGTTTCGCCACAGCCCCTGCCCGACCATGGTCTGCCCGCCCTGCCGCCGACCGAGACCGGACGACGATATCGCGCGGCCACCGCGCATATCGGCACGCCCAGGGCAGCGGACGACACCGTGATCGCCGACATCACCCTCCGCTCCTCAGTCATAGAGGGCGTCGATGCGGTCCGCGAGATTGTCGACGACTATCCTGCGGCGCAGCTTCATACTCGGTGTGAGATCACCTGCCTCGACGGACAGTTCGCGGTCGATGATGCCGAATCTCTTGATCTGTTCCCAGCGATTGAGTTGGGCGTTCAGGTCATCGATGTAACCGGCGATCACGTCGTGGGTCTTCTTGTCCCGCGCGATTTCGGCGAGCGGCATGTCAGCCAAGTCGTGCTTGTCGGCCCATTCGGTAATGGCCGGGGCATCGAGACCGACCAAGGCGACGCAATAGGGTCGGGTCTCTCCGTAGACGATGAATTCTCCGGCGTACGGACAGAGTCCCTTGAACGTCGCGGCAATCGCGGAGGGTGCGACGTACTTGCCTTGTGAGGTCTTGAACAAGTCTTTCTTGCGGTCGGTGATGTGGAGGAAGCCGTCGGCGTCGATCTCGCCGATGTCGCCGGTGCGGAACCAACCGTCCGCGTCGAAAGCCTCGGCGGTGGCGTCGGGGCGGTCGTGATAGCCGCTCATCACCCCCGGGCTTTTGAGCAGGATCTCGCTGTCCTCGGCGATCTTGACCTCGGTGCCGGGGAACGGTTTGCCGACGGTACCGAACCGGTAAGCACCTGGGCGGTTGATGAACGAGGCGGCGGCGGTCTCGGTCAGGCCGTAGCCCTCGAGCACGATGATGCCGATCGCGTCGAACCACTGCGCGACATCACGGTCCAAAGGGGCTGCTGCCGAAACGAAGTACCGCAGCCGACCACCGAAGCGTTCACGGATGGTGGACAGCACCAGCCTGTCCGCAACTTTGTGCTGCAATGAAACGAGCAGCGGCGGATTCTCGCCGGCCTGTCTGGCACGCGAGACTTTCAGGCCCACCCCGATCGCCCAGTCGAAGATCTTCTTCTTGATCCCGCCTTCTTCGGCCACCATGCCCTCGATACGCGCATGCGCCTTCTCGAAAATGCGAGGAGCGGCCCCCACGATGGTGGGGTGCAGTATCGCAAGGTTCTCCACGATCTTGTCCACCCGGCCGTCGATTGCCGTCGGAAAGCCGATCAGCGGTGACAGTGCCAACATCACCTTGCCGAACGCGTGAGACAGCGGCAGCCACAGAAAGTTCAGGTCTTCCGGGCCGAGAACGTTCACGGCATCGATCGCGGCGGCGCTGTAGGTCCATGCGGAATGCGGTAGCCGAACCCCCTTCGGGGTGCCGGTCGTCCCGGAGGTGTACATGATGCTGCCCAGGTGCTCGGGCCGGATCTCGCGGATGCGGTCGACCACCGCATCGGGGGATCCGGCGAGCAGTTTCCGTCCCTGCTCTTCGAGGTCGTCGAGAGTGATCACCCAGTTTCCGTCGCCCTCGCCGTCGAAGATCACTACCTGTTGCACGTCAGGCAGTTCGGCGCGGTGCTCGATCAGTTTGTCGACCTGGGTCTGATTCTCGGCAACAACGACACGGCTGCCCGAGTTGGCGACGATGAACGTGACGCCAGTGGCGTTGGTGGTGGGGTAAACGGTGGTGGTGGCCGCACCGGCGCACATCACCGCGAAATCGACGAGCACCCATTCATACCGTGTGGACGACACGAGCGCGATCCGGTCCTGAGCGTCGATTCCCAGCGCGATCAATCCGGCGGCGAGGATGTTGATTCGGTCACCGACCTGCTGCCAGGACACACTGGTCCAACCCTCGCCGTCGGGGAATCGGAATGCCTCTACGTCCGGAGTTGCGGCGACGCGGTCGACCAGTATCTGGGCGACCGACGGTGCCCGATTCTCGATCTTGCCGAGGTCGGGAGGTTCCTCGGATTCCTGGAGGAACGTCATCATTCGATCCTACGAGTCCCCGGCCGATCGCCGGGGCGTTCGGATGAGAAACATGTGCGCAAAGACAGCCACTCCGCAGGTGAAGAGCGGGAGCAGTGAAAGTGGCCGGACGTGCACCGTAGATCGGGATGGCGTGCTGAGCTGGCGGCCTGGGTGAGGCGGGCGGCGAGTGACGAATTCACTCCCGTCGGCTCTTTCGGATTGCTCGGTTGGTACTTCCCGCTTGCGGGAGTATCTCGGCCGTTAGATGGGCCACCCGTGTATGTAGGCGAGAGAAATCCCCCTTCGAGGGGATGAGATCGTGTGGCTACCGGCCTGCGGTCGGGACCGCCAGGATCGGTTCCGGACGTTGTGCGAGACGCACGAGGCGGGTACGTGGTCGTCCTCGATGTCCACTCTCAGGCTGGACTCGTCGCGGAGTTGTCGGCTGGGTTGCGCGCCAGCGTGAACAGTGCCTCGTCCTCCTGCGCGAAGTGCAGGGTGAGGACCGCGTCGAGTCCGTAGAGGGTGGCTCGCAGATCATCGATCTGGTCGGCGCGGATTCCGTGTGGTGAGTCGTCGAGGTGGCGGCGGATCCGGTCGACGAGCCGTTCGATCTCGGTGTGCTCGCGGCTCATCGTCACCATCGCCTCCGGGTCGCGCAAATAGTCGGCCAGCGCTGGATACAACTGCGACTCCTCGGCATGTTCGTGCGGCAGTATGTGCTCGACGAGAAGATCGAATGCGCGGCGGACTGCCGCATCGGCGCTCGGGCCAGGGCCACGGGACAGCGCGTCGGCCGCTTGCCGAACCGAGGCGCGTGCAGTCTGCAGCCGGTCGTGCTCCCGCGCGAAACGAGCGACCAGAGGGTCGATCTCTGCGGTGCGACGCCCACGATGAATCCGTAAGGCCCGCAACGCGTTCAGGATCACCACGATGTCGATCCCCTCCTGTACCAGCGCGCCGGCAGCGGGCACGAGCAGCCCGAAGGCGGCAGCGATCATCGCCGCCAGTGACAGCGTCATACCCGCGACCGCGCTCTGCACGGCCAGCCGATGCGCCCGCTGGGCGACCTCGACCGCGTCTGCGAGGCGATCGATGCGGTCGTCTACGATCACCGCGTCGGCGGCCTGTACGGCGGCCGTGGACCCACGAGATCCGAGGGCGACGCCCACATCCGCCACTGCGAGTGCCGGTGCGTCGTTCACACCATCACCGACCATGACGGTCACGCCGTCGCCGCGTTCCGCGCGGATGGCCGCGATCTTGTCGGCGGGGTCGGCGTCGGCGACGACTTCGGTGAGCCCCAGTAAATGTGCCACCTCGGCGGCGTTATCGACCCGGTCGCCGGTGAGCAGGAGCAGCCGCCGCAGGCCCGCGGATCGCAGGCGACGCATAGTGCGTGCGGCGTCGGCGCGAATGCGGTCACGCACCAGCAGTGCTGCCATGGGCACATCATCGACGCACACCCACACGAGGACGGCCAGATCCAGCCGGGCCCGCCGCTGGGCGGCTTGTGCCCAGGGCGCGGGCTCGGTTCGCGACGGCAGCCGCCCGACCCGAACCCTATGACCGTCCACGGTCCCCGTGGCACCCAGGCCGGGTTGCTCCGAAACATCCTGCGCGGCATCGGGCTCCAGCCCGCGAGCCGTGGCCGCGGCGGTGACGGCGTTGGCGAGCACATGCGGTGAGAACCGTTCGACCGCGGCGGCCTGTCGCAGCACCCGGTCGGCATCGGCACCGGGCGCGGTGACGATGTCGATCACCGCTGGTCTGCCTACAGTGACGGTACCGGTCTTGTCCATCGCCAGACACCGTGCGTGCCCAAGGGTTTCGAGCGCTGCGCCGTCCTTCACCACCACACCCGCTCGCGCAGCCCGCGACATTCCGGCCGTGATCGCGACCGGCACCGCCAGCAGTAGCGGACAGGGCGTGGCGGTGACCACCACAGCAACAGCCCGCACCGGATCCCACGTGAGTGTCCAGGCTAGACCGGCGATCACGAGCGCGAGCGGCAGGAACCATACCGCAACTCGATCGGCCAGCCGCGCCGTCGGCGCCACCGTGGCGGCAGCCTGCCGCGCCAGCGTGACGATTCCGGCATAGGTACTCTCCTCCACGGTTGCGGAGGCCCGAATATCAACGGCTGCACCGGCATTAACCACACCGCTGCGTACCTCGGTGCTCACGCGGCGCACTACGGGGACCGACTCCCCGGTCAGTGCCGATTCGTCGAAAACCCCCGCCATGGCGAGCACTCCGTCGACGGGCACCGTCTCACCGGGCAGAACGACCACGACATCGCCCGGAGAAATCTCGGTGGCCGCAACGGTTTCGATGCCGCCGGCACGCCGCTGATGCGCCTGCATCGGCGCCCGCCCCAATAACGCGGATAGGTCGCGCCCCGCCCGGCGGCTCGCATATGCCTCCAATACCCGGCCGGTGGCCACCATCAACGCGATCAGCGCGCCCGCGAAATACTCGCCGACCGTGGCGGCACCCACCAGCGCCACCAGCGCGAGCAGATCGGCGCCGTAGCGTCCGCGCCGAAGATCCTGGCAAACCCACACTGCTGCGGGCACGAGCGCGACCACTGTGGCCGCGAGCCACAACATGTCGGCGACCGCCCCACTGAACGGACGTTCGACCAGCCCGGCCGCACCCAACACGCCGATCACGGCGACGAGGACCGCCTCACGAAGCACCCTCCGCGCCGGTGTCTTCGACGTGGTCTCTGCAGTTTTCATGGAGTCTCCTCGATCTCGAACCGCGGTGCCCAAGCACCGATCCGGGCACTGCCCGCCCGCGAGAAGGGACTACTCGGCCACGGAGCTGCGATCGACCGTGCCGTAAGTGGCTTGTGTTGCGGCTGCGCTGTGGAGACGAACGATGGCATTCGTCCGCAGCGCGCCGATCGAGCAGACCTCGATCGGCGGGGTCGCGTCCTGGTATGCGAGGGTGTCGCCCACCACGACACGACGCAGGCCGAGATCACGCAGTCAGCGGCCCGTGCGTGGCGGCCACGACGATGTCGCTGGCGTGGTCATGACCGTGTGTCCGTCGTCGAGCCGCTCCGGTCGTCGGCCGCAGGCGCGGGCGCCAGCTGGTTGACCAACCAGTCGCGGGCGAGTTCGGCGACTTTCTCCAATCCGCCCGGCTCGGCGAACAGGTGGGTGGCGCCGGGCACCACCGTCAGTGCGGTCTCACACAACATCGCCTGCGCCGCGAGACGGTTCAGCTCCAGCACGACATGGTCGTGCCCGCCGACGATCAGCAGAGTCGGCGCGCGCACCGCCGCAAGGGCCGTACCTGCCAGATCCGGCCGGCCGCCACGTGACACCACTGCGGCGATGTCCACGCCGGGGTCGGCCGCCGCCCGAAGCGCCGCGGCGGCACCCGTGCTGGCCCCGAAGTACCCGATCCGCAGGCCGGTGACGTCGTCTTGACGGGTCAGCCAGCCGGTCGCGTCGACCAGTCGTCGCGACAGCAGCTCGATATCGAAGACCAGTGCCCGATGGATCTCCTCTTCCGGAGTGAGCAGGTCGAAAAGCAGGGTGCCCAACCCGGCTCGGTTCAGCACCGCGGCCACATAGCGATTGCGCGGGCTGTGGCGGCTGCTGCCGCTGCCGTGCGCGAACATCACCATCCCGATCGGGTTCTCCGGAACGGTGAGATGCCCGGCCAGTTCGACCTTCCCAGCCCGGACTCGCACCTCGTCGTCACGCAGCGGTGGATCAACCGCAGGATCCGCCTGTGGCTCCCGCACGTCTCCGGCGGCCCGGCGCAGCAGCTCGGTGACCTCTGCATCGGAGACCTGGCCGAACCGCCGATACCAGCAGCCGACAGCGCCGAACCACGTCGGCAGCTCCAGACAGACCACCTCGTCGGCTTCGTCTTTGAGCATCGCCAGCGTGTCCCGAGGCGCCACCGGAACGGCAAGTACGACGCGCTGTGCGCCGTGTGCCCACGCGACCTGGCAGGCCGCACGGGCGGTCGCGCCGGTGGCGATGCCGTCGTCGACGACCACCACCGTGCGGCCCGACAGCGGGATACGCGGATGTGTGCGCCGCAGCCGCTCGGCCCGCCGCGAAAGTTCCTCTCGTTCGCGGCGCTCCACGGTCCCCATATCCGCACTGGTGAGTTGCGTGTACGCGACCACGACGTTGTTGATCACCTGGACGTCGTCCTCGCCGATCGCGCCGAAAGCCAGCTCCGGCTGATATGGGACACCGAGTTTGCGCACCACGATCACATCCAATGGCGCTTCCAGCGCCCGCGCGACCTCGTACGCGACCGGAACACCGCCGCGCGGTAGGCCGACCACGACAACATCCTCGTCCCGGAGATATTCCAGCCGCCCCGCCAGTCGGCGTCCGGCGTCGCGGCGATCGTCGAATAGCATCGCAGGCCTCCTCACAGATCTTCTCCAGCGTGGACATCGACGGAGCGCGGCGACAGGTCCGATCGTCGCCGAGTGGAGAGCCGTTGGTCCCGGATGCCTGCACCGGTGTCGCCGTCGTCGACGCACACTCGGCCTGCGACCAGCAGTTCGTTCAGGCACATGCTGTGCCGCGCTCAGTGGGCCCGACTGGGCCGGATGGTCGACACCGATAGCGGATGATCAACGCCCGTGCCGCGAGTGAGCAGTTGCGCGCTGGCCGAGGCACACGGCGAAACAGTGTAACCCGGACCGTCGGCGATTCCCGGCCCGCCAGGGCCAGCGGAGAGGACGAAAGGCCTCGTCATAAGGGTCTTCGTGATCGGTTGCCCGCGGTCGGGATCGAGCAGGCTTAGTGGTATGGATACCGCCGAGCATGCCGCCGTTCGGGCACGCGCGATCGAGCGAAGGCTGGTCGGCATGGTATGCGATGTCCGTTGGTCGCCACGGGATTCTGCCTATATCGCGTTCAGCGCCGAGTTCCCGGGACTGACCTGCGCCGATGCCTGGTCATCGCGGGCGGCGATCGATGGTCTGGAAGACAAGATCCGCGCGGCACTCTCGGCAGAACCGAGCCGGAAAGTGGAGGTCTGAGGAAGCAGAAGCGAAGCGGTACAACGTACAACGGCGAAGACGAAGGCAGCAGGCTATGGACCCCCGCGAATTCCACATGTCGCAATCGGACCTGTTCTCGTGGAACATGGAGCGTGATCCGATCCTGCGTTCGACCATCGTCTCGGTTCTGATCCTCGATACCGATCCGGACTGGGATCGCCTGGTGGAGACGATCGATCGCGGCACCTGCCTGGTGCCGAGGTTGCGGCATCGGCTGGTCACCGCGCCATTCGGTCTCGCCCCGCCCAGGTGGGCGCTCGATCCGGATTTCGACCTGTCCTGGCACCTGCGACGGGCCGCGCTGCCGGAACCCGCGACCATGTCCGCGGTACTCGAATTCGCGCGCACCGAGGCGATGACCGCTTTCGATCCGGCTCGTGCACTGTGGCGCTCGACGTTGCTCAGCGATTTGTCGGGTGGGAGGTCCGCACTGGTGATGACAGTGCACCACAGCCTCACCGATGGTATCGGCGGCATTCAGATCGCCACAGCGCTGCTCGATTTCGACCGTGCGGGCACTGATCATGGCCATCCGCCCCAGCCGCCGTACGACCATGACGGCGCGCTGCGCGATATCGTGGCATGGAACTGGTCAGTCGGCTCGGATCTCCTGCGCGACGGCATCCGGGCGACGCCGCAAACCGCGTGGCGAGCTGTCACTCATCCCGCGCGGACGGTACGCGACAGCGCCGCGCTCGCGACCTCGCTGGTCCGCCTGGCCAAGCCCGTTACCGCAACGCTGTCGCCAGTGATGATCGAACGCAGTCTCGGCCGCCGACTGGCGGTGCTGGATGCACCCGTCGAGCAAATGCGCCGCGCCGCGCGGGCTGCGGGCTGCACAATGAACGATGCCTTTCTGACCGCGGTGGTCATCGGACTGCGCAGGTATCACGACCGGCACGGGGCGAAGGTCGACCAGCTGCGACTGACCATGCCGATCAGTCTTCGGACGGCCGATGATCCACTCGGCGGCAACCGGATCACGCTCGCTCGTTTCGTATTGCCGGTCGGCATCGCCGAGACCACAGAGTTGATGCGCGCCGTGGACGCCGCGGTCGGCGGTTGGCGCCGCGAGCCGGCCATACCGCTGTCCGGTGCTGTCGCGGCAGCGTTCAATCGGTTGCCGGTCGGAGTGGTCACCGAGATGCTCAAGCATGTCGACTTCGTCGCCTCCAACGTCCCGGGTTCCCCGGTGCCCCTCTATATCGCCGGGGCGCGCATCGACCGTATGTACGCTTTCGGCCCTACCATCGGCACAGCCGTCAACGTGACATTGACCTCGCACGCCGGAACCTGCTACGTCGCGATCAACGCAGACACCGCCGCGATCCCCGACCTGGAGACCCTGACCGAATGCCTCGCCGCAGGCTTCGCCACCGTGCTCGGCCTCGGCGGCGAGTGCGCACCGCAAGCCGCCACCGACGGCACAGCCGAAGCATCTCGGTCGACACCGGTCTGATCGGTTCCCGAGCGATCAGAACACCCCCGCTTCTTGCGATCGTCCGACCAGGCATCGTCACATGCTCTTGGTCATCGCGGCCGATGACGTTCGGCACCTCACAGCCGAGTCGGTCGGGCGAGATGCTGTGTTCGACACACCGATACACACCGACTCGAACATCGCGACCTAAGGGGCAGCGGAATGAGCACCCGACATGATGCGGATCGACACCAGCTTGCCTCGGCTGCGGTGGTGGTGGGGACCGATGGGTCCGCGACCGCCGATGCCGCCGTCCGATGGGCGGCTGAAACGGCGGCTCGGAAGGGACGGCACTTGCTGATCGTGCACGGCCTCGACCTCGCGGTCACTCGCGCGGTCCTCGGGAGCCACCTCCCCATGATGTCCTCGGTCATCGCGGCGATGCACGGCCAGGGCGATCACATCCTCGCCGAGGCCCGTGCCCTTGCATGCGACATCGCTCCCGATCGCACCGTAGCCACCGAACTCTCCGAAGCGAACCCGGCGAAGTCGCTGATCGCGCTCTCGGAAAGTGCGCACCTCGTTGTCATCGGCGCGACCAGAGGCGACGGCATGCTCGCGCACCTCGGATCGACATTGCTCGCGGTGGCCGGGCACGGCCACGGCACCACCGTGGTCGTGCCGGGCACCGGAGAACCGAATCATCGCAGCGGTCCGGTCGTAGTGGGCGCGGACGGCAGCCCGGTCGGTGAAGCCGCCCTCGGCGCGGCATTCGCCGAGGCATCCGAGCGCAATGCCGAACTCGTCACCATGCACGCCTGGAGCGACCTGACTTTCGGCGCGTACGCCGGAAATTCATATCTCGAAATCCCTATCGTCGACCTCGAGATCGCCGAACACGCACTGCTGGCCGAGCGTCTCGCGGGTTGGCAGGAGAAATACCCTGACGTCACCGTGACCCGTAAGGTCTCCGTTACCGGGCCGCGCGAGCAATTAGCGAACTGGTCGAAGTCCGCGCAGCTGCTTGTGGTCGGCAGCCGCGGCCGCGGCGGATTCCGCGGTCTACTCCTCGGCTCGACCAGCAGTTGGCTCGTGCAGCATGCGGACTGTCCGGTCATGGTCGTGCACCCGAACTAGTTCGCACTCCCACAGCGGCGAAACAAACCGCCGCCGTCGCCATCGCGCTGATCATCGCGATCATGTGCTGGTCCCCCATGCCCTGTATCACCGAATTGCCCACGGGGCCGACAGGTCCTCGCGAGCCTGCTCGGCCATCCCGGCGTGCCGCAGGTCGTGATCCGCATCGGCACGCGCCCGACAACGAAACCGAAGCCCCGCCGGCGCTGGTCGATATCCTCACCACCTACCGGTGACCCGCGCCGTCTTCACGATGCGAGCCGACGACTACGAGACGACACCGCGGGATGCGGCGCTCGCGACCGACCCCGTCGTCGCGGTCTGATCAGGCACGGGCGCGGTCGCGAGCCAGAGCGCGGTCGCGCTGTTCCTCGAAGCGCGGGATCTTCACCTTCTCCATATCCTCTAGGAACGCGGCGAGCCGCTCTCGGATCTGTTCGCCGCGTGCACTGAAGTCGGTGCGGCCGAACAGATTCCACTGCCGCAATACCGGCTGCAGCACCTCTTCGAGGTGCTGACGCAGGTCGTAGACACCGTGTTTGGCCATGAGTACACCGTTGCGGCGGAAGTGCGGCATCCCGGCGCCGGGCATCCGGAAATTCTGTACGATGTTGGCGACAGCCTCGATCGCCTGATCCGGCACCAGATCCAGCGCCGCGCCGCACATAGTGCGATAAAAGATCATGTGCAGGTTCTCGTCGGCGGCGATGCGTTGCAACATCTTGTCGGCAATCGGGTCATTGCACACCCGGCCGGTATTGCGGTGGGTGACCCGAGTGGCCAATTCCTGAAAGCTCACGTAAGCAACCGAATGCAGGAAGCCCGCGCCGCTGTCGACCTCGGCTTCGCTGACTCCCGAGGAGAAGCCATTGGTCATATGCACCATCCTGGCCTCTTCCAACGCGACCGGGTCGACCGTGCGGGTCACCACCAGATAGTCGCGAATTACGGTGCTGTGCCGCATTTCTTCGGCGGTCCACCGCCCCACCCAGGTGCCCCAAGCACCGTCACGGGAGAAGTTCTCGGCGATCTCGCGGTGGTAGGAGGGCAGATTATCCTCGGTCAGGAGGTTCGTGACCATCGCCGCCTTGGCGACCTCGCTGAGCCCGGATTGTTCGGCCTCCCAGTCGATTCCGCCGAGGGCGGCGAAGTTGCGGCCTTCGTCCCATGGTATGTAGTCGTGCGGATGCCAATCCTTGGTCATCGATAAGTGCCGATGCACGCACTCCTCCGCCATCGGCTCCAACTCGGCGAGTATTTCGCGTTGGGTCAGCTCACGCGTCAATGATGTTGCCTACCTTCCTTCTGATCGGCGTCCATGTCACCACCGAGTTCCGGCGGCCCCCAGGGCCGAAGGTCCCGCAGAGTTCGGGACCGACTGCCTTTATCTCGAGGCCGCGAAATGGATCACACTCCCGCGATGTCGCGGCGGTCGAAGACCGGCAGGGCGGCCACAGCGCCACCGCACCCGCCGGCACCAGCCGGCAGTATGCCGCGGGCACCCCGCAGCCGGAACTTCACCACCAACACGCAGAGGTCGGGGCGGGACAGGACGGTCGATGCGCGTTTCACGGAAGACGTATGCTGTGCCCTCATCAGCTGAACGGGAGAACCCCACCGACAACCGGGTGCGGCACCCGCCGCACAGGTCGCGGGTGAGGGCACTCGGCGCGGCCTGGACGAGAAGTGATCTGCCACAGCGTTTTCCCGTGCGTGCAACTCCTCGGCGGTGATCACATGGGAGTCCGGCCCGGGGAAATCAGCGCGCGGTGCCCTTTGCCGGTCCAGTGCACGAGATACGGTGGCGATCCGTGGGCCGAAGGCACCTCCTCGATCAGTCCGCACCGAGGAGTGTCATCAATCTGACTCCCCTCGACGATCAGCCAGTTCCCGGGTTCGGGGTGCATGATCCAGTCCTCCTCAGCCGACCGACTCATCGACGTCGCGGTACTGGGTCGGTCCGGCGGCGGGACCCCGATGTGCCCTCAACTGCTCGGCGAACCACATGGCCGCCACATAGGCGGCCCGCTGCGATGTTTGTGGATCGGCCGACCCGAGACCGTGCCCGGCCAGCACGGTGACCCGGTGCTCGCACCGCATTGCCGCAGCCGCACGACGATTGACGGTATGCACGCGGATGTCGAGGCCACCGAGAACGAAAAGCGTCGGTGCCATGACATTGCCCAGCCGCGCACCAGCCAGGTCGGGCCGGGCGCCCCGCACAACCACGGCGCGGATGTTGTCGCGCGGTTCCGCCGCTGCCCAGAGCGCGGCGGGTGCTTCGGAGCCGGCACCGAAGTATCCGACCGGAAGCTCCCGGCAGATCGGTGAACTCCGCAAACATCGGCGCGCGATGGCGAGGCGACTGCCCAGCAGTCCGACGTCGAAGACCTTGGCGCCATCGATCGCCTCGGCCGATGTCAGCAGATCGATCGACAACGTCCCCAGGCGATGCCCGGCGAATACCTCGACCACGAAGGTATTACGTGGGTTGTGCCGGTTGCTTCCGCTGCCGTGCGCGAAGACGACAATGCCGATGGGGTGATCCGGTATCCGCAGATGTGCGGAGAGTTCGACCGCGCCGACGGGGATCGCCACCTCTTGGTCGCACACCGAGTGCAGTGCGGCGATATCGACTGTTGTCATGACGAGCCAACCTCTCTGTGCCGCTGCGCATTCGGCGCCGGATCGCACTCGCGGGCCAATGCGAGCAGGCGGGTACGGTATTCGAACCGGCCGATCCGGCCCGCCGGCAGTTCGGCCGGTAACGCGTTCTCCACCTCCAGCGCCCACCAAAGCTGTCCCGGATCTGCCCATTCGACGGTCAGTCGCGCGGGGAGCCGCGGCGGCGAATCATCGACCTCGGCCGATGTGCCCGGACCGGCGCTGCGGACAGCTATCCGCCCCGACCGGCCGCCGGGACCACGCTGCTCACCGCTGCCTGAACCGACAGCCCACCACAGCGCCAGCAACACCGTCGGAAACCCGATCATGGTTACGACACCTGCGATCATCATGAACCTCCCGGTCCTGCCCACCGTTCCTATGCCCCGTGCGGGAGCCATTGGGCGGACATCACCTGACTGTCGATTCCACCTGCTGGCCGAGCACCCGAGTAGGGCATCCCGTAGTCGTCTGCATCGACTGTCGGCCTGTCTCGAGTGACCAAAGTCCCTTGGCTGCGCAAAGTTCCGGCGAGGTGGCCAAGGACCTCCCATCGCGTGGGCAATGCCCGTCGCGGCAGGTATCCACGCGCTGCACACTCGGCGGTGTGAACGCAGGCGCTGGTGCGGACGCACCCCATCTCCAGATTGTGCGGGCGGGCTTGCGGCTGTCCTGCCGACCGAACTCGCCGCGGGCCGATCGGTGATCGCCGAGCTGATAACCACCCCGACGTCGCACCGGTGGTAGTCCGGATCGGTACCGCCCCGGACGAGGTCGGGCCCATCGCGCGAGCAGACGCCGATCGGGTGGTCGTCGTCGACCCGCACACGGACACGGACACGGACACGGACACGGACACACTGGAGCCGATACTTCCCGACCTGTCGAGGTGCTGACCGCCGTGCCGCTGCTGTCGGATGCGGTGACCACGGCGCGGTGGGGCGAACCGTGGTTGTCGCGCCGGATCTGGGTGCGGCGAAACTCGCAGAACGATATGCGGCGTCGCTCCAAAACTCGGTCGCGATCGTGCGCAAATTCCGGGAAAGCGCCACCGCGGTGGCAATGATCGGCGATGTCGGCGGCCGTCCGGTGGTGATCGTCGACGACACTGTCGTACAACAGGATTCGGCCGCCCCGATCGAGGTGTATTCGATCGCGCCGCTCCTGGCCGATGCGATTGCGCGCATGCATCACCATCAGCCTCTGCACGTATTGCTTCCCCAGGTGTGACGCCACGAGACAGCGACCCGGTGGACCTGGCGCCACCCCGATCGCCGACCTCGGCGATCACATTCCCGATCGGGGTGGTAGCGAGACCCGGAGCCCGCCCACACATCCCGGGATCGCGGCACGCCGCGTCGGCGGACTTCGAGCGGATAGCCGCGAAGTACCCGGTGTTCCACATCGAATCCGAGCCGGTACCGGGCTGACCGAGTGGGCGGCGGTCACACCTTGCCGACCGCGTCCTCGTCGTCTTGCTCATCGAACGGTCCCCTGTTGATACCGAACAGCAGGTTACGGAGATCGGTCGGGAATACCGCGGCGACTCGGTCCAACTGGCCCGGAGAGCAGAGGTCGCGCAGTGCGTCCGTCACCAGCCAGGCCAGACCCACGGCCTCGTCCTCGGTGACTCCGGCTTCGGCCGCGAACTGCTCCAGGAATGCCGAGACACTACGTGAGACCGGCACTTTGGCGGGTATCCAGCCCGCGAAGAAGATGCCGCGCAGTAATTCGGGCAGTTGCGCGCTCAGATGCGCGGCATCGCCAACCTCGAGCCGATCGCGCACGGTGTGCAGCCAGGCGCGTGTCACCTGGTAGGCGAAGGCACGATCTTCGGTCGCCAGGTCGTCAGTGATGCGGCGCAGCCACACATGTGCGGTGTGCACGGCGTGGGCGAAGGGATCGTCGGAGTTCGACATTGTCACCACCTAATCGGGATGTACGACCATGACCGGGCACAGTGCGTGCTGCACAAGCGAATTGCTGGTGGAACCGAACAGCAGGCCGCGGAATCCCCCGCGGCCGCGGCTGCCGACTACGATCAGCTGCGCGGTCTTCGACCACTCCATAAGGTGCGTGCGAGCATCAGAGGGATAGACCTCGCGGGTCACCCCTACATCCGGGAACTTCTCGTGCCATCCGGCAAGTCGCTGAGTAAGCAGTGCCATCTCGGCGGCCGTCATCTCCTCGTCGGGAATGTCGAGGAAGTCGTATCCGGCGAATTCGCCGAAATCGAGGTCGCTCCATGCGTGTACCGCCACCAAATCGGTTGCGCGGTCGGCCGCTTCGGCAAAGGCCGCCCCGACGGCGGCCTCGCCCGCCGCGCTGCCATCGACGCCGACGACGACCGGACCGGCACGATGCGGCCGTGTCGGACCAGCGGCTCGCGCGACCACAACGGCACCGCGGCCGTGGGCAACCACGGCCAGCAAGGTCGAGCCGAGATGACGTAGGGTGCCGACACCGGGCCTCACCCCGAGCACCACCAGATGCGCTGTGCGTGAGTGCCGTACCAGCAGTTCGGCCGGATTCGCCTCCGACACCTCGGTAGTGATGGTCAGTTCCGGGGACATCTCGTGCGCGAGCCGCCGCGCCGCGTCGACGAGATCGGTGCCACGCACACGAAATTCGTCGATCAGCGGCGACAACGCAACCCCGTGTCCGTGCACCGCCGAGGGCATCGCTCTCAGGTCCAGGCCGTGTGTTATGTGCAGGCCACGCCCCCGCCGCGCCGCGGTTTCGGCGGCCCAGCGCACAGCGAGGTCCGCGGCCTCGGTGCCATCGATACCGACGACCACCACGGCCGAGGTCAGCCGGTGCGGGTCGGCGGCGGGTAGACCGTCCGGGTCGGGACCAATTGGACTATTGCTGTCGGACATGGGATTTCGTGCCTCTCTACCGCTGATGGGCCACTGTGGGAGCGGCGGCTCCGGGGGCCGTTACTACGGCGCGCCGCCCTCGGAGTGGTCCGGGACAATCGGACCCAGTTGGGCGACGAACCAGTCACGAGCCAGCGCCGCAACCTTCTCCAGCGCACCCGGTTCAGCGAACAGGTGAGTGGCGCCGGGTACTACCGCCAGCACGGTCTCGCACGACATTGCCGCTTGCGCAAGTTGATTGAGCTCCAGCACGACATTGTCGTGACCGCCGACGATGAGCAGTGTCGGCGCCTGGACATCGGCGAGCCGGTCGCCCGCCAGATCGGGTCGGCCGCCACGGGACACCACCGCGGCGATCTCGACCTGCGAATCGGCCGCCGCCGACAATGCCGCACCGGCCCCGGTGCTGGCCCCGAAGTAGCCGATCCGCAAACCGGCGATGTGTTGTTGGCGCGTAAGCCATTCGGTGACCTCCACCAGTCGCCGCGCCAGCAGGTCGATATCGAAGACCCGCGCCCGGTGGATTTCCTCCTCGACCGTGAGCAGATCGAACAACAGTGTTCCCAGACCCGCCCGATTCAGCACGCTCGCCACGTAGCGATTGCGCGGACTGTACCTGCTGCTGCCGCTGCCGTGCGCGAATACGACCAGCCCGATCGGCCGCTCCGGAATGGTGAGATGTCCGGCGAGTTCGACCTTTTCGGCGATCACCCGCACTTCGTCGTCACGCAGTGGCGGAACACCCGTAGGAACCGTCAACGGCGCGGCCACCTGCTCGGCGGCGCGGCGCAGCAGCTCGGTCACCTCGCTATCGGAGGTCTGACCGAAGCGGTAGTACCACTGACCGACCGCGTGGAACCGTGACGGCTGTTCGAGGCAGATCACCTCGTCGGCCTCCTTCGACAGGCCGGCCAGCGCATCCGGGGCGCCGACCGGCACCGCCAGCACGATCCGAGCCGCGCCCTGTGCCCGCACCATTTGGCAGGCCGCACGAGCTGTGGCCCCGGTGGCGACACCATCGTCGACGATGATCACGGTCCGTCCCGCCAACGGAATGCGCGGGCGCTCGCGCCGGTATCGTTCGCCCCGGCTTCGAAGTTCTTCGCGTTCACGGTCTTCCACGGCCGACATCTCCGCGGTGGTGACCCCTGCCCCCTCGATGACGGGTTCGTTGAGTACCTGGACACCCGCTTCACCGATGGCGCCGAACGCCAACTCCGGCTGATGCGGAACCCCGAGCTTGCGCACCACAATCACATCCAGCGGCGCACCCAGGACGCGCGCGACTTCGAACGCGACCGGCACACCGCCGCGCGGCAAGCCGAGCACGACGGCATCCGTATCGTGTAGTTGCCGCAGGCGCGCCGCGAGTCGTCGGCCAGCGTCGTGTCGATCGAGAAATACCATCGGAACCTCCTTGCCGGACCACTCCAGATTCGCGAACCAGCACGCCACCCGAAAGGTCCCGACGTCGCCCACACAAGGGTCGTTGGTCCCTTCGGCCGACCGCCACCCTCGCAGTCGGTACTCGGGCCATCCGTCGCCTGTCCTGAGCCGCTCCGACGAATGACATTGGTCAATGCCGCCACTACCCGGTGGCCCTACCCCGCGGACACGGCTCGGCGGACAGTGAAAGGTATACGGCTACCGGCAACCACAGAACGCACGGTGCTGGTCGTGTACGCCACCGCACGGGATCTACCGCTGAGTCGACGAGTGTTGCGGCACGGATGCGTCCGCGCCGGCGCACCTCCGACGAACGCCGAGCGGCCGAGTGGGCTGCCGAGGAAGAGGACCGATGGGTACCAGGGCCGACCGCAACACCATCGTCGTCGGCGTGGACGATTCCGCGACGGCGTCGAATGTGGCGCGCTGGGCGGCCTACCTCGCCAGCGCTCTGCACGCGCCATTGCTGGTCGCCCACGCGCTGCCGCGCTCGCGCACGGCCGCGAAGCAGCTGGCCGACCGTGTCCATGCACGCCACTGCGGCGATCAATACCGCCTCGCTGAACATGCAAAGCTGCCACACTCTTTCGAAGATCACCCAGCAGCTTCATCAGGTCACGCCAGAGCTGAGTCGGAGGATTCGCGTGGGCCTTGGTCGAGGCGGAACGGCGGGTACTCGTCACGCATCAGCGCGGCGTAGGCCAGCACGCGATAGGACCAGCGGTTGATGCCGACGATGAAGTCGAACATCGCGCGCGGGTATCGGGCGGTGAACAGCAGCGTCACCATGGAGACCAGGACGAGTAGTCCGAGCAGAGAGATCCCAGCAGAACCATTGTCACCGTCGCCCCAACTCATGGTCGCCCCCGCGCTGGTCATCGCGGCGACGATCAAGTAGTGCGGGATCGCCAGTAGCCACCACTTCACCAGCACCTGGCCACGGGACAGCTTTTCCGGGTAGTCGACCTGCAAGTCCGCCGGATAGACGGTGGGGCGCAGCGTGAACGGCGGGTACTTATCGGTGCCGATCGGGGAGAACGCGTAGAACTGGACGCGCCACATCCAGCGCAGCACGCCGACGTTGAAGTCGAATATTCCCCGCGGGTAGCGGCCGGTGAACAGGATCGCGAAGCCCGCGACGACGGTGAGCACCACGAAGGCGATCCAGAGGAAGAACAGGACGACGTAGTGCGGTATCGCGAGGATCCATTTCACGAGCCAGAGCCAACGTGACAGCGGTTCGTCGAGATCACCGCGGAAGTTCACAGGGTAGACGGGGGTCTTGTCGGGGTTCATGATCGGCGCTCCTGACGGGGTGCAGCGTTATGCTCCGCGCCGGCGCCGTGCAGCGCGCACGCGGTTCGTATCCAGCGTTGCCGGATTCGATGCGACCTCCGAGGCCGAAATGTCATTCATCGGGAGGACGTTGGACCTCAGGTTCGGCTGCTGTATTGCCACAATGCCCACGATGCCGAGGCGGGGATGGCGACCCTCCTCTGATATCGGAGCCGACGCCGAGGGCCCTTGGTCCCGGCGCAACGGGCATCACGCCTCTGCCCGCCAGGTACGCGACGCGCGAGGCTGTTCACATGGAAGCGAACAAGACCCGCATCGCCGTCATCTACGCGACGGCACAAGGATCGACCCGCGATATCGCCGAGTTCATCGGCGAAACACTCACCGCTCGCGGCGTTGCCGTCGAATTGAGCGATATCGAACACGCACCGGAGCTGTCCGGCTTCGACGCGGTGATCCTGGGCAGCGCGGTGCACGACAGAGCCCTGTTGCCCGCGGTGACATCGTTTGTCAGCACACACCGCGACGCATTGGCGGACACCGACGTCTGGCTGTTCAGCGTCGGCCTCGGGCCGGCGCTGCGCGGCCCGATCGGTCGGCGCATCGGCCGCACCGTCCCGAAGAAGATCGCCGCACTGCGTGATTCGATATCACCGCGCGACTATCGTGCCTTCGCGGGACACTACGAACGCGCGGGCATCTCGTTGCAGGCGCGGGCGCTCTACCGGCTCATGGGCGGCACCCGCTACGGCGATCTGCGCGACTGGACCGCGATCCGCACATGGGCCACCGACATCGCCGTTTCGCTCGGCCTGCCGAAAGCGAAATCGACGCCGATCCACCCCTAGCCGATATCCGGCCGCGGGCCCAAGGCCGCCGGGACCTGCGGTAGTAGTGGTCGCCCCGTGGTCGGAGTGACGCTGAGATCCGAGTCCATTCCAGGTGCTAACGATGGGAAATCGACATGGGCGACTACGTAGCCGAGCTCGGCGAGCTGCGACTCACCGACGCGAATCAGGCAGGTGGCAAGGGCGCGAACCTGGGCGAGCTGGTGGCAACCGGAGTACCGGTACCCCCGGGTTTCGTCATCCTGCGCTCCTGCTACGAGCAGGTGATCACGGACGGACCGAATGGCGCGGAGCTCGATCGCCTACACAGCGAAGCGCTGCGGTCGAGCACCGATGGACCTCGGGTGGTCGAACTATGTCGCAGAATGCGGGAACTCGTGCATCAAAGCATGCTGGACGCGCCAATGCGCGAGATGATCCTGGCGGCCTATCAGGCACTCGGCGATGATGTTTCGGTGGCCGTTCGCTCGTCGGCGGTCGGCGAAGACAGCGCCACCTCTTCGTTCGCCGGAATGAACCTCTCACGGACCAACGTGCACGGCGACGAGAAGCTGCTCGCCGCCGTGATCGACTGCTGGGCTTCACTGTTCACCCCGCGCGTTGTCACCTATCGGTCGCGACGCGGAATGGATCAGCGGCCGGTGATGGCCGTGGTCGTGCAGCGCATGGTCAGCGCGCTATGTTCCGGGGTCGCGTTCACCGCCGACCCGACGACCGGGCGCCGCGACCGGGTGGTGATCGACGCCGCACGCGGGCAGGGCGAGGTCGTGGTATCCGGGGCCACCGAACCCGACACTTATCTACTCGACGCCGAGGGGCCCACCCTGCTGGAGACCCGCAACGGCCACCAGAGTTTCGCCATCGTGGCAGGCCCTGACGGCGACCGGCGAGTCGAATTGACCGGAGCCGAATCGGACGCACCGGCGCTGAGCGAGGAGCAGGCCGTCGAGGTTGCTCGGCTCGCGTTGACGGTGCAGAAACATCACGGCTGTCCGCAGGACGTCGAGTGGGCCTTCGACACGGACATGCTGTGGTTGGTGCAAGCCCGCCCGATCACCACACTGCCGGACTATCCGGCCAGACCGACCATGGCGGGCACGATGCCCCGGACTGTGCTGGTGCGTGGTCTCGCCGCGGCACCGGGTCGCGCGAGCGGACCGGTCCGCGTCCTTACCTCCCCCACCCAGGGCCAGAAGTTGCGCGACGGCGAGGTCCTGGTGGCGCCGATGACCAACCCGGACTGGCTGCCGACCATCACACGGGCAGCGGCCGTTGTCACCGACAGCGGCGGCATGACCTGTCACGCCGCCATCGTCGCACGCGAATTGGGTGTCCCGTGTGTGGTCGGCACCCGCACGGCCACAACCGCGCTGGCCGATGGAACGTCGGTGACCGTCGATGGCTCGACAGGCGAAATCCAAGCGGGGCAAGTGCCTTCGAGCACCAGTGCCGTCATCCCCACGCCCACGGTGGCCGCGGCAGAGCCGACGGCCACCCGAATCTACGTCAACCTCGCGCTGCCCGAGGCGGCCGAGCGCGTCGCGGCGAGCGACGTGGACGGCGTCGGCTTGCTGCGTGCGGAAACGCTGCTCACCGAAGCGCTCGGCGGTCGACATCCGCGGGATATGATCGCCCGCGGCGAGGGGCACACCTTCGTAGATCGGATGACGGAGTCGCTGCACCGCATCACGGCCGCCTTCCAGCCTCGACCCGTGGTGTATCGAGCCATCGATATGCGCAGCAACGAGTTTCGCGCACTGGAGGGCGGCGCCCGATACGAGCCCGTCGAGCACAACCCGATGATCGGCTATCGGGGCTGCTACCGCTATGTCCACGAACCCGAACTGTTCGGACTGGAGCTCGCCGCACTCGCCCAGGTGCGTGAACGAACCCCGAACCTGCACTTGATGATTCCGTTCGTCCGCACCCGCTGGGAGCTGGAGGCGTGTCTGGAACTCGTCGATACAAGCCCACTCGGGCGGCAGCGTGGCCTGCACCGCTGGGTGATGGCAGAGGTGCCCTCGGTGGTGCATTGGCTGCCAGAGTACGTCGGTCTCGGTATCGACGGGGTGTCCATCGGCACCAACGATCTCACCCAGCTGATGCTCGGTGTCGACCGCGATTCCGAGCAGTGCGCCGAGTTGTTCGACGAATCCGATCCCGCGGTACTGGACGCCATCGGCCGTATCGTCTCGACCGCGCGCCGTCTCGGGATCACCTCCTCACTGTGCGGGCAGGCACCATCGAATAGACCGGAGTTCGCCGAACACCTTGTGCGCATGGGTATCACTTCGATTTCGGTGACACCGGACGCGGTATCGGCAACCCGACGAGCGGTCGCCACAGCCGAGCGGCGCCTGTTGCTCGACCGAGCGTTTGCAGACGGCCAGCGGAAATCGACCGCATCGCACTGACAATCGCGACCGTGGCCCTGTGCTGGAGCGTGGGGCCACAAGTGGGTCGCTGTTGCGCGAACAGTGACGACAGTCAACGCTATTTCGCTGAGAACGAATGCTTCCCACCCGAGTTCACAGCACTCCAAAGTCCGCCGGATGCCCATCGGCTGCCCGGCGTTCGGCAAATCCGGTGGCGCGGGGTCCGATTCCGGACACCGCGCCATCGACAGATCGAATCAGCTCTTGCGGGCAGATCGAATCAGGTCTTGCGCACCACGACCATCGGGCACTCCACCGAATGCAGCAGCGCGTTGCTCGTGGAGCCGAGGACCATGCTCTCGAAACCTCCGCGTCCGTGACTTCCTACCACAAGCAGCTGAGCGTTGGCCGATTCCTCGAGGAGAGCACGAACAGGCCTGTCGCACTTCAGGATTCGCTTCAAAGATACTTCGGGGTAGCGGTCGCAGAAGCCGGCCAGCTGCTCGGCCAATCGTGCCTGTTCCGATTCGCGTTGCGCTTCCCACCCGGAATACGGCAGCTCGATCCCGCTGGCATCGCTCCAGGTGTGCAGTGCGGTCACGCCGACCTTGCGCCGCGATGCCTCCTCGAATGCGAGCTCGATGGCGGGCATGCTGTTGGCGGTCCCGTCGACGCCGACCAGAACAGCCATACTCGCCGACACCGGATCGATCGCCGCGATACCGTGGATCACGGCGACCGGGCAGTGCGCGTGGTGAGTCACCGCGGTGCTGACCGAACCGAGCAGCCCGCGGTGGAACGCTCCGATGCCGCGACTGCCCACAACGAGCATCTTGGCGCGCGCTGAGCGCTCGATCATGGTCGGGATGATCTCGACGAAGGTCAGTTCCGTCGTGAGGTCCAGCTCCTCGGCCGGTGCGGCCTGACGCGCCACCCGCGCGGCCTCGGTCAGGATCCGCTCACCGTCGCTTCGCAGCCACTCCACGGCGGCCTTGCCCAACGACATCCCGGACCCGAAGCCGGTGGAGATCGCCATCGAGGTGAGGATATGCAGCGAGTGGTGGTGCAGCGTAGCGTCGACCGCCGCCCAGGCGACCGCTTGGTACGAGCTCGCCGAACCGTCGACGGCTGCCACGATCGGCGGCAGCGGCGTGGAGGGGTTGGGCATGATTGTTCCTTTCGGTGCCACAGATGTCACGGACGCCGCAGCGGTGTCGGCGGACTCATTGAGTGTCTTCTCTGATCGGGCGATTCAGCTGCCGCCACTGCCGGGCGCATTGGGCGTCATGATGGCGTTCGAGCAGCCACCCTGAGCCTTTGACCAGCGACCACGCGGCGAACCAGGTGGCGACCAGCACCACGACCCCGACACCGATCCCGGTCATCGCGGCCACGCCGGGCGGGTGCGGTGGCGTCGTCGGAAGGACGTCGGAGTCGAGCCATACGACGACCTGATCACCAAGAGACGCTTTGCTCGACACCCGCACCGTGGCGGTGCCGGGTCGGCCATCGCGGGTCCACTGCACAGGCGCTTCGAACAAATGCGCCTTCAGCTGCCCGGGTTCAGCGGTAATTGTCGCGCTGACAGCGGTTTTCGCCGCGTCCTCGGTGCGGATCCGTGCGGCGTCGGAGGTGTAGGCGGTCGTTGCCAGCGCACCGGCAACCGGTATCGCGACGAGTACCACAAGCGTTGCGATGATCCGCAATACGGCCTCGAGCCGATCCGACGGGCGCAGCAGCGGATTGGGATTCCATGGCCGCATCCACCACAGGCGCGCCACGGGTGACCATGCTCCGCGGATCGGGAACGCCGAGTACTCGGACATCGCCGGTCACCTTCTTTCGGTGGCATCTCTCTCGACTTCGAGCATCTCGCGTCGGCGCGCGGGCAGGCAGAGACGAAAGTCATTGCTCGTGGGGGTCTACGGGCCCTGCTTTGCGGCACGCCCGGTACGCCGCGATGCCGTAGCGCCGCAACGAAAAGATCGCCACCACGCCGGTGGCGAGCAGCACCGCGAGCAACGGCCTGGCACGCGCGGCGCATACCAAGCCCCCAACAGCAGACCGGTCAGCACGAGCACGGCAAGGACCACGGTCTGCCAGCGCCACTGATCAGCATGCGCGACGAACGAACGGAGCTGCGCGAAAATCGATTCCCCATCGACCGGCACTCCGGACACCCGCCCGAGCTGGCCGACGATCATGATCACGGCGGTACCTGTCAGATAGCCGACCAGGACCGGCTTCGACAGTAGATCGGCAAGGACACCGAGCCGCCCCGCCGCTCCCACCAGGCACAGCGCACCGACCAGCAGTGCCAGCACCGCCGCCAAGGCTGCATATCGGTCAGGATCACCGAGCGCCAACGGCGCGAGTGCCACCGCCGTCAGCAAAGCCGTTGTCGATTCCGGCCCGACCGACAGCTGTCGCGAGGTGCCGAACAGTACGTACACCGCGAGCGGCCCGATCGCCGCCCACAACCCCACCACCGGTGGCAGACCAGCGACGGTCGCATATGCCATCACCTGCGGCACCAGATAGGCCGAGACCGTGACGCCCGCGAGTGCATCCGATCGGAGCCGAACTCGGTCGTAACCCTCGAATTGCCGTAGCCCCGGAAACAGAAGCACCCGCATCCCGTCAGCATGACGTGCTTCGTTACCCGATGTGACTGTCTTAGGTCCCTCGGCAAACGTCGGTTCGGCACTGTGCCGCCGCCATCGCTGGTGCGTAGCGTCGAGATCGACAAGATCTTCGCAGGTCGAGGCGCATAGGAGACCGAGATGCGTGCCCGGGTCGTCTACGAATCCATGTTCGGCAATACCGCCGCCATCGCCGAAGCCATCGCACAGGGGTTGGGCGAACACGCCGCGGTGGAAGTGCTCGATGTGGCAGCCGCCGCCGAGGTACCTGCCCCCGTGCTGGACTTGCTGGTTGTCGGCGGTCCGACGCATGCCTTCGGTCTGAGCAGAACCCGGACCCGACTCGACGCCGCGAATCGGACCGACACGCCGGTCGTCGTCGACATCGGTATCCGCGAATGGCTCGACGCGGCATTCCCAGTGGCACCGGGGTCCAGGGCCGCAGCCTTCGGCACCCGGACCGCCAAACCGTCCTGGCTGCCGGGGTCGGCCGCCCGTGGCGTCGGAAAGCGGTTGCGACGCTTGGGCTATGAGCTTGTCGAGGACCCCATGGACTTCCTGGTCGACGGCATCCTCGGACCGATCACGAAGGGCGAGCTGGAGCGCGCCCATGCCTGGGCCGAACGGTTGGCCCGCACCGAGACCGACCGCATCGCGCGCCGGGCGTGACGGTGAAGGAGCCGCCGATGGCATATCGGGTCGACGTCGTCGAATCGACGCCGCAAACGGTGCTCGAGCTGCGCCGCACGGTGCGCGCCGACCATGCGGGCGATGATATCGGCGCGGGAATGCGGGCGCTGTACGACGTGGCCGACCGCATCGGGCTCGTGCCCGAAGGACCGCCGTCGACCACCTACCGAGGCAACTTCGTTCCCGACTGCGCCACCCAGGTCGACTTCGGTCTTCCCGTCGCTGCGGGACCGCTCGACGGCACCGCCGAACACGTCACGGTCCGGCGCACTGAGCCTGCGCTGTTCGCGCGCATCACCCACCAAGGCGACTACCACCGGATCCGTGCGGCCTACCAAGCACTCGACGACGGCATCCTCGCCTTGAACCTGCGACCCGTCGGCCCGCCGACCGAGGTGTATCTCATCGCACCCGACGACGCGATCAACCCGCGAGATCTGTTGACCGAGATACGGATACCGGTGATCGCCGCCGAACAATTGGCCATCAGAGTGCAGACGATGTTCGCCGACACCGTGTCCGAACTTCGAAACGCATTGGCCGACCAGGGCTTCGGCATCATTACCGAGATCGACCTGCGCGCGGTACTGCAAACGAAGCTCGGCGTGCGAATGGACAATTACCTCATCCTAGGGGCCTGCAACCCGGTCCTCGCGCAGCGAGCACTCGCGGCCGACCCTCGCGTCGGCCTGCTGCTGCCCTGCAACATTGTCGTACGTACAGACGGCGCTGCGACCGTCGTCGAGGCGGTCGACCCGAACATGCTGCTGAACGGCGATATCCTGCACGACACCGACCGACCTCAACTCCGCGCGGTCGCCCGAGAAGCCAGAGCCGCGCTCGCGGCCGCGCTGGAGACCGTCGAGAAACGTGTGCTCCCCTCATAGGGACCTCCTTCCGGCATAGGGGCCCTCTTCCGGGCGAGAGATCGTCCCTCCAGCTCCGACTCACCTCCGACGAAAGGCGGGGAGCGGGCCTTCGGACGCGCCGCAGACTGCAGTGAGATTCAGTGAAACCGAACATCCCTGCAGTCTTGCCTCTGTTCCCAGGCCCGCCTCCGGCTCTACCGAAGGTCGATGTTCGGGTTCAGCACGCCACCATGCTCAGCACGCCCTCACCTCGATCGGGTCAAAAGGGTCCAGCATGTCCTCGATCAGGCGGCGCGGTGTGACCGGCCTCGACGCGGCGCTGGTCGGGGCCCAACCGATTCTGACGACGGCCTGCGGGTAGGCAAAATCGTCGAGTACTCCGCCGCGAACCGAGCGGCGCAACGAGGGAATCTCGAGCGGCTCGGTCAGCGTGCAGGTGGCCAAGCCGATGTTCGTCGCGGTCAGCAGCACGGCGCTCAACGCCTCTCCCGCGCGTAAGCGCGAGAGTCGATCGTCGGCCGTGGTGCCGATTACCAGCAGCTCGGCGAAGTCGGGCTCGATGGCAGTGTCCGCGTGCCGCTCGGCCGGTTCGAACCGATCGCCCGGGTCCCCTGCATGCCGTTCGGCGGCGGCACGCATCGCTATGGCCAGCCGGTCGCGTGCGTGGTCGGTCGCCAGCCGCAGGATCGCCCCCTGAGCGGCGGCGCGCTCGGTGACAAGCCCGAGATAGCCGGGCGGAACCGGCCACGACGTGTAGGGCCTGCGATCGGTCGACCTGCGCGAGATCGCCGCACATAGCGCGATGTCGAGCGGAGACGGCCGATGGCGCACCAATCCCACCGTCGCCAGATGATTCGGATTCGCCGGATTCGGCAGCCGCCGCACTACGGCCGACCAGCCCAGCGCCGCGAACGTGATACGCAGGTGATGAAGGACCGCACCACAGCTCAGCACGAGGTCTCGTGCCTCGGAATCGGTCGACGAGACCGCCCGCGACGGGTCGAGGTCGAGCCGCACACTGCGGTCCTCGATCCGCCACCGCCACGGTTGGATATTGTCGATCGACGGGGCCCGCACCGCGAGCGCCAGCGCTGTCTTCACGGTGCGGTCGTCAGGTAGTCCGCGGTCCATCACCTATGCCCTTCCTCTCGTCACGACCCACGTTCGCACCGGCGGGCTTGACGGATAAAGAGCAGGAGGACCCCAACTGGCAGGACTTCAGGCGCCGGTGCGCCAGGACGATCCCTAAGACCTTCGATATCGATGACCTTCGGCCATCACCTCACGGTCTCCGTTGCGAAATTCTGAATGTGTCAGCAGGAGCCGGAGCATATCGAAAGGTCGGCATCATGCCCGAATTCCATGGCCGTAGCGCCGTCGTCACCGGCGGCGCACGTGGCATCGGTGCGGCAATCGCGCGCACGCTCGTCAAATCCGGCCTCGGCGTCGTCGTGGCGGACCTGCTTGCCCCGGAAGGTCGGGCCGTCGCCGAATCCCTCGGCGCGACCGCGATGTTCCGACGCCTCGATGTCACCGACGAGCGCGAGTGGCGGCAGGTACTCGACGACGCGGAAGCGAACTTCGGTCCGCTGACCGTGCTGATCAACAATGCAGGCATCGTCGATTTCGGCGGCATCGAGACCGAGTCGCCGGCGATGTTCCGACACGTCCTCGACGTCAATTTGGTGGGTGCCTGGCTCGGCATGCACCTGGCCGCGCCACGACTGCGTGCCGCGGGCGATGGCGTGATCGTCAATATCTCCTCAACCGCCGGCTTGACCGGTTACCCCGGGATCGCCGGCTACGTGGCCAGCAAATGGGGCCTGCGTGGATTGACCAAGGCAGCCGCGATCGAACTCGGCGGTTCCGGAGTCCGGGTCTGTTCGGTACATCCCGGCCCGATCCATACACCGATGACGGCTGGTTTCGATGCGAGTATGACCGCGGGTCAACCGCTTCCACGCTTCGGTGAACCAGAAGAGGTCGCGGCAATGGTCGGCTTCATCGTCGACAAAGCAACCTTCTCGACCGGGTCGGAGTTCGTCATCGACGGCGGTGCGACGGCGGGCCAGGCCCTCGTCGAGCCTGTTCGAGCCCACGATTCCCAGCGATGATCGGGTCGAGGCCCGCACAGCTGCGGGAAACCCATACCGGGATCGTGGTGCTGTGCGGGGAACGAGCGTACAAACTGAAGAAGCCGATCGCCACCGATTTCCTCGACTTCAGCACACCGGAACGTCGGGAACGCGCATGTGCGCGCGAATTCGAGTTGAATCGACGGCTCGCTCCGGACGTATATCTCGGCATCGCACACCTGACCGATCCCGAAGGCGGACCCGATGAACCGGTCGTGGTCATGCGCAGGATGCCCGAGGAACGGCGCCTGTCGAACATTCTGGCCGACCCGGCAGTGCGCAGATCGGAACTGTCAGCGCTCGTGCAGGTGTTGACCCACTTTCACCACACGGCGCGCCGCGGACCCGACATCGATCGAGCGGGCACACCGGACGAACTGCGCAGCCGCTGGCGGATACTGCTGCACAGCCTCGGCGAACAGCAGGCCGACCTTGTCGACCCAGCGCAGCTGGCGCGAATCGCTGCGCTCTCGATGCGCTATATCGACGGCCGAAAACCGTTGCTGGCGACCAGGGTGGCCGAGGGCCGAATTGTCGACGGACACGGCGATCTGCTCGCGGAGGACATCTTCGATCTCGCCGATGGATTCCGGGTACTGGACTGTCTCGACTTCGACGATCGGCTGCGCTACGTCGACTGCCTCGACGACATCGCCTTTCTGGCAATGGATCTCGAATTCGTGGGACATCGCGAGCTGGGTGATCGGCTGCTCGACGACTACCTGCATACCGCCGCAGACCCGGCGCCGAGGACGCTACGCGACCACTACGTCGCTTACCGTGCGCTGGTCCGCGCGAAGGTGGACACCATCAGGTTCGGACAGGGCGAGGCGGCCGCGCGCGACTGCGCGTACCGACACCTGGAGATCGCGGCTCGCCACCTCGAACGGGGCGCTGTGCGTCTCGTGCTCGTCGGAGGCTTGCCCGGCACCGGGAAATCTACGGTGGCCGAAACCCTGGCGGCGACCACAGGCGCGGTGGTGATCTCCAGCGATCGTGTACGCAGCGAACTGCGTGCCGGTCACGAGATCACCGGCGCCATCGGAACCTTCGGCGTCGGAGCGTACGCGCCCGCCGACAAAGCCCTTGTCTACACCGAAATACTGGTCAGGGCCCGAACGCTCTTGGAGTCCGGTGTGTCGGTGATCCTCGACGCGAGCTGGATAGACGCGGCACAGCGGCGCCGTGCCGCCGCGCTCGCCGACGAAACAGCTGCCGAGCTGGTCGCCCTGTGGTGCGAATGTTCACGTGCTCTGGCGAACCGACGCATCCGGCAACGCGCAGCCTGCGAATCCGACGCGACACCGCATATCGCTGACGCCATGGCAGTCACGGCATCGTCATGGCCGGAAGCGGTCGTTCTCGATACCGCCTTGCCACTCGACCAGACGGTGGCTGCCGCCGTTCGGGCCTGGCAGCGAGCCGAGAGCGATCAATCAAAGGACTTTCGTCACCAAACCGGGGTCGATCTACGACGTGCCGAGCTCGATCGGTCAGTAATCTGAATGCACAGTTCAGGGAGGTGTATCAGGTGATCACAGTGTTTCTGGTCGATGACCATCAAATTGTGCGGCGCGGTGTGCGTGACCTGATCGACAGCGAATCCGATCTCGAGGTGATCGGTGAGGCGGGCAACGTGTCGCAAGCCTTGGCACGCATCCCGGCATTGCGCCCCGATGTAGTGGTCCTGGATGTGCGACTCCCGGACGGCAATGGCATCGAACTCTGCCGCGACCTACTGAACCAGCACCCCGACATACGCTGCTTGATCCTCACCTCCTTCACCGATGAGCAGGCCATGCTCGATGCGATCCTGGCCGGGGCCAGCGGCTATGTGGTCAAGGACATCGGAACGCTGGAACTGATCGACGCCATTCGAGACGTCGGGGCGGGCAAATCGCTGCTCGACAATCGAGCCGCCGCCGCCCTCATGGCGAAACTACGTGAGGAGGCCGAGACCAAGACCGGCCCGCTGTCGACTCTCACCGAGCAGGAACGGACCTTGCTCGATCTGCTGGGCGAGGGGCTGACGAATCGGCAGATCGCGGGCCGGATGTTCCTGGCGGAGAAAACCGTGAAGAACTATGTTTCCCGGCTATTGACCAAACTGGGAGTGGAGCGCCGTACCCAGGCGGCTGTGCTCGCCTCGAAGCTCAATACGCCCACGAAACGAGAAGGCTGACCTGCGCCGAGCAGGTAGTGCACGCCGTGGCGCTGCTCTGAACTCGGCTTTCGTGCGAAAATGTCATATATGGATCGCACATCCTCCGAGTCGGCTGTGCCCGGCCCGGCGCCGGTGTTGGAGACCTTGGCGCAGCTGCGCTTGCGCGAGTTGCTCGGCCAGGTCCAGGACCGAATCGCGGAGATCGTCGGCGTTCGCGATCAGATGGACCGCCTGATCGAGGCCATGCTGGTCGTCACCGCGGGATTGGATCTGGACAATACGCTGCGCACGATCGTGCACACCGCCATCGAATTGGTCGACGCCGAGTACGGAGCCCTCGGTGTCCGGGAAACCGACAAGACGAGCAACCAGCTCGCCGAATTCGTCTACGAGGGCATCGACGATCGGACCCGGGTCATGATCGGCGACCTGCCCCGCGGCCACGGGGTGCTCGGCCTACTCATCGAGGAGCCGAAACCCATTCGGCTGACTAATCTTTCGACCCATCCCTCGTCCGTCGGCTTCCCCCCGAATCATCCGCCGATGCACACCTTCCTCGGCGTTCCGGTGAAAGTCCGCGACGAGGTCTTCGGCAATCTGTACCTCACCGAAAAATCCGGCGGCCAGGAATTCACCGAGGACGACGAAGTAGTGGTCCAAGCGCTGGCGGCCGCGGCGGGCATCGCCATCGCAAATGCCAGGCTCTACGAGCAGTCCAGGGTCCGCCAGCAGTGGCTGGAAGCGACCGGCGATGTGGCAACTCAACTACTTGTGGGTGGGGAACCCGGGGCAGCCCTCGACCTTGTCGCCGACCGGGCTTTGACACTCACGCAATCCACGTGCGCCTTCCTCGCGCTACCCGACGACCCCGACATCCCGCACGACGAGGTCACCGAGCTGGTCGTGGCCGCCGCGGCCGGCGTCGGCGCCGACGAGATCATCGGTGAGCGAATCCCGGTGCGCGAATCCCATTCCGGTAGCGCGTTCCAGCACGGCCGGGTTGTTGCGGTCGACGAACTGAACTTCAACCCGCTGTTCCACAATCCGTCCAAGTTCGGTCCGGCACTGATCCTGCCCTTGCGGGCTGAGCATTCCGTGATCGGCGTCCTCGCCACCGTCCGGCCCCCCGGCGCACAACCACTGGACGCCGCCCTGCAAGCGATGATGGCATCGTTCTCCGATCAAGCCGCACTGGCCCTGCAGCTGGCCCACACACAGCGGCGGATGCGGGAACTCGACGTGCTATCCGACCGCGACCGGATTGCCCGAGACCTGCACGACCACGTCATCCAGCGGCTCTTCGCCGTCGGTCTCTCCCTCCAGGGCACCGCGCAACGGGCCCGGGTACCCGAGATCAAGTCCCGGCTCGGCGACACAATCCTCGATATCCAGGGGATTGTGCAGGACATTCGGCACTCCATCTTCGACCTGCACAGCAGCACGACCACAGATTCACCGACGCTGCGCAAGCGGCTGCACGGCGTGATCGCCGACATGGTCGGCGAAAGCGGCCTACGCACCACCATTCGACTTGCCGGTCCGGTCTCGGTGCTCGCGCCGCCACTGTCGGACGATGTCGAGGCGGTGCTGCGCGAGACAGTGAGCAACGTGGTGCGCCACGCGGACGCGACCAAGGTGTCGGTCTATCTGCGGGTGGATGACGATGTCACTATCGAGGTGACCGATGACGGTAAGGGCGTGCCCGATGACCTCACGCAGATGAGTGGGTTGGTGAACCTGTCGAAACGAGCCGAGCTGTCAGGTGGCAGCTTCAGTGTGGCGAAGGGCCAAGAAGGGGGCACCGTGGTGCGCTGGTCGGTGCCGCTGCCCTAGGCAATATCGCCGAGCACATGAGCGGTCTTTGGGCCCTGCGGTTCATGACCAACGATAGGCGTGCCGGACCCCCTCGAATTCCTAACCTACGGGTAACCGAAATATCGGAACCTGAAGGGACGCCGCTCATGACCGCACAGCACAACGATGACCCGCACCGACTGGCGTCGGCCGCGGTCGTGGTCGGCGTCGACGGCTCGGAAGCCGCCGACCTGGCTGTCCGCTGGGCGGCCGAAACGGCGTCACAGCGACACCGCCGACTGCACATAGTAGAAGGCATCGACCTCACCGCGGCCGCGTCCGCCTTCGGCGCGTACGACGTCATCGAGCCCTCCGTGATCGATGCGATTCGCCGACTCGGCGCCGACCGCGTGAGCGCGGCTCGCAGGCTCGCCCTCGAGGTCGACCCGAATCTGGACGTGGAAACCGAAGTCTCCGAAGCGAATCCGGCCAGGCTGCTGATCGACCGGTCCAGGACGGCGCATCTCCTCGCGATCGGCGCGGCGGGCGAGGGTGGCACGCTCAGCCATCTCGGTTCCACCCTGCTTGCGGTGGCCGCGCACGGCCACGGCGCCGTCGTGGTAGTCCGCGACACCGGTACCGAGCAGCAGACCCGACGCACGGGTCCGGTCGTGCTCGGCGTCGATGGCAGCCAGGTCTCCGACGCCGCGGCGGCGGCCGCGTTCGCCGAGTCGAGCGAACGCGGTACCCAACTCGTCGCCGTCCACGCGTGGAACGATCTGTATCTCGACCGCGTCGCCGGGGTCCCGTACACCATCCCGGACCGCGACGCGGAGGCTGCCGGCGAGGCGATCATCGCCGAACAGCTTGCCGGCTGGCAGGAGAAATATCCGAACGTCGAGGTCATCCGCAGGGTGTACCTGACAGGGCCGCGGCAGCCGCTGCTCGAGTTGTCGAAGTCGGCCCAGCTCGTCGTTGTCGGCAGCCGGGGACGGGGTGGATTCCGCGGATTACTGCTGGGCTCCACCAGCAATTTCCTGGTCCAACGCGCTCACTGCCCGGTCATGGTCGTCCACCCCAACTAACGCCCAGTCACAGAAGGGGACGAGATCACATGTCCGCCAACGCCGCCAATCCACCCGTCATCGTCGGTATCGACGGCTCCTCCGCCGCCACCGAAGCCTTGCGTTGGGCAGCCGTCGACGCCGTCCGTCACCATGCGCCCTTGCATATCGTGTACGGCATCGGAGCCCCTGCCGACTTCGGCCCGGGGATCGCTTTCAATCAAATCGACTACGACGCCTACCGAGAGGCCGGGGCAAAGGCCGTCGCCGCGGCCAGTGAATTCGCCACGGCCGCCGCCGCACCCCTCGATGATCTCGAGATCGCCACCTTCGTCGTCGAAGCACCACCGATCCCGGTACTGCTCGATCGCTCGAAGGACGCCCGCATGCTGGTTGTCGGCACGCGCGGCATGGGCGCATTCCGCCGGGGCCTGCTCGGCTCGGTGAGCACCGCCGTAGCCCGGCACGCGCACTGCCCGGTTGCCGTCGTCCCCGAGCCCCCGAAATTCGATCCGCGTCGGGTGCTCGGTCCCGTTCTCGTCGGCGTCGACGGCTCGCCGAGCAGCACCCGTGCCATCGATATCGCCTTCGACGAAGCCTGCCGTCGTGACGTCGCCGTGCGCGCAGTACTCACCTGGTCGGAATTCAACCGCTACATCCCCCGCGCCGACATGCAGAAGGAGGCCGAGGAACTACTGTCGGAAAGCCTGGCAGGCCGCGCGGAGAAGTACCCCGACGTGGAGGTGCAGCGGATCGTCGCCGAGGACCGGCCCGCCAAGCGACTGCTCGCGGAAGCCGAAACGGCCCAGCTCATCGTCGTGGGCAGCCACGGCCGTGGCGGCTTCGCCGGCATGACCCTCGGCTCGGTCAGCCAAGCCGTCATCCACAGCGCGGACTGCCCGGTCATCGTCATCCGACCACAAAGCTGATGCGCTCGGTGATGACCATCGCTGTGCGGTGGTCATGATCGATACCGACCGCTTCGTGCCCGAGTATTCGACCAGGAGCCACCTCGGGCACGTCACCTTTGCGGGTGTGCAGGTCCGTGCCGCAGATCGTGACCGCGTCCACGCGCACGATCGCATCGGCGCTTTCCAGGAGCACCGGGTCGGGTACCTGCTCCCATGAACTCACGCCCGGCCCGTGAAAAACCATGGCATACATGACGACTCCCTCTCAGACCGCGAGCACGATCAGTTCTGCTGGAAACTGTCAGCCGACGCGGCCGCCGGAGTGACGGTGCGATCGACCGTGTGGGTGCGCACCTCGCACAACAGCGTCTCCACGGTCGAGCGTTCGAATATGTCGGTGCCCGGTCTCATCACGGTCGCCGCGGCCGCGGCGACGCCGTACTCGCATGCATGCAGGCAATCTGCTCCCGCAGCGAGCTGATAGGTGAACGCACCGACCAGGCTGTCGCCCGCGCATGCGTCGCTGCTGCACGGCAGGTGCGGCAGCCGTGGCGCGGAAAGTCTGTGGTGCGAAATGGAATTCGAGCAGACCGCGCCCAGGGCGCCGACCGTGGTGATCGCGTTGGCAACCGAGCCTTTGCCGAGCACGAGTTCGTTGGCGTCTTGGGCGTCGGCGAATCGCTCGATCGGTCTACCGAGTAGTCCCGCGGCCTCGCGGCGGTCGAGCCGGATCGCGAAAGCGGTTTTCTCGAGCACCGCACGTAATTGGGCGCCGGCGATATCGAGTACGGTCCGAGTCTCGGTCGGGTCGATGCGGCGCAGGATCTCGGCGCAGAAGTCGTCGGGTAGCCCCGGAGGCACGCTACCGGTCAGTACCAGATACGGAAACTGTTGCGCGGCAGTGACAATCGTCTCCGCGCACCGTTGCCACTCGGAAATGGTCAGTTCAGCGCCCGGTGGCACGATGTGGTAGCTGTGTCCCGAGTGCGCTTCTGCGACAACAACTGCCTCTCGGGTGTCGGAACCGATTTCGATACCGCGATGCGCTAAACCCTCCTCATCGAGCAGCCGATCCAGTCGCCGACCGACCTCGAGCCCACACGTGTGCAGCGCGACCGCCGAACCGCCGAGCGTGCGCACGCAACGCGCGACATTGATCCCGCCACCGCCCCCTTGCACCGACCGCACCCGAGCGCGGTTCTTGCCTTCACCGATCAGTCGGTCCACTTCGAGGGAGATGTCGACGGTCGGGTTCAGCGTTACTGTCAAGATCGTTGGAAGCACAGGCATCGAGTCCTCCTCGAACAGGTGGGCACATTCAGATTCCCGCGCCGACGGCGCGTCACCACAGTGCCGAAAGGCCCGCACCCGAGGACATTGGTCCAGACCGGACCATAACCCCGGTTGCGCCGCAGGCGGCCCCGGCGATACCCACCACAGACCCGAGCGCTTACACAGCGACGATTGCTTCGCCCGATGGACCCGTGGACATACCGAGCAAGAGAGCGCGAAGATCGATCGGCAGCACAGCGAACACCTGCTCCAGCGCGCCAGGAGAGAACTGCTCCCGTAGCCCGTCGGTGACCAGCCACGCCAAGTCGGCCGCCTCGTCCTCGGTCACCCCGGCCGCTTCGGCGAACTCGGTGATGAACACCGAGGTTCGATGCGAGACAGGCACTTTCGCAGGCTCCCACCCTTCGAAGAAGACGCCACGAAGCAATAGGGGCAATTGCGCGCTCAGACGCGCGGCTGCGGTGACCTCGAGCCGGTCGCGGACACTGTGCAACCAGGCGCGGGCCACCCGGTAGGCGAAGGCGCGGTCCCGGGTAGCCAGGTCGTCGGTAGTCCAGCGCAACCAGACGTGTGCGGTGTGCTCGGCGTGGGCAAAGGGATCATCACGATACGACATAGTCGTAACGGTATGGACGAAGTCCACGAAGCCGCTGTTGGATATCGTCACCCGTTTTGGGGCCAAAGGACCATATCCGCCTGTCGGCCATGGCGACCGACCGCACCGAGCACGTCAGCGATGACGGGCTCGGGCAGCGGCAAGATGTGGTACCCCGAGACCGCCGCGGGCCTGACCCGTCACAGCTGCCGAGCGCTTCCATGGCGGCGGACTCCGCAACTCGCTGGAGGTCCGCTCTGCCCGCAATCGGCTTGTTCATCGATCCTTGTCCGGTCATGCGCCCCAAGTGAGCTCGGAATCCCGCCTTGCCTCGAACCATAGCCACCGACAATCGGTGGGGAGGGCAGGTCGTCGGGCGGCAGGACGTGGCGTTGTCCGGTGCTGGTGGTCGATACTGGTGCACAATCCTCGCGTGTACCCGTTGCGTCGTATCAGCCGCGTATTGCTGGCGTTCTTGCTGGTGGTGCTGGGCGGTACCGTCGGCTACCTGATCCTTGGATTCGGGGTGCTCGACGCGCTCTACCAGACGGTGACGACGATCACCACGGTCGGCGAAGACGCGAATCAGCGCATCGGCCGTCGTCACTCTCCGGGTCGGGGTGTCGAGTTCATCGGCAGGCGAACCATGTCCCCAGCCGAGAGCCGTGCGATCTGGCCTCGGCAGTCGATCTCGATCGGCGGCGACGTACCGGGATCCGAGCCGATCTCGACACTGTCGCCGCTGACGCGCACGGTAAGACCGTGACCTCGGTAGAGGATCGGAAACGATAGCACCCCGAGCGATTTCGGCAAGGACGGGCAGAAGATCAGACGGTCGCTGCGGATCTCCAGCCCGGTGAAGCAGCGCTGCAGCAGGTCGATGCTGCCGGCCATCGCGCCGAGGTGAATCCCCTCCGCGGTGGTGCCGCCCTGGATGTCGGCGACGTCGGATTGGAGCACAAGGTCGTAGAACTCCATGGCGCGGTCGCGGTTGGCCCGGGCCAGCACCCACGAATGCACCAGGGCGCTCAGCGTCGAACCGTGCGAGGTGCGGGCCAGGTAGTACTCGATGGTGCGTGGGATCATCTCCGGGGGCAGCTCGTAGCCGAGCCGCTCCATTAGTTCCCGCAGTTCGTCGGCCGACAGCAGGTAGAACAGCATCAGCGCATCGGCCTGCTTGGCAGCGCGGTATCGGTTCACGTCGTCGCCCTCGGCCTCCAGGATCCGGTCCAGCCGCTGGATGTCGCCGTAACGCTGCCGATAGCGGTGCCAATCCAGTTCCGCGAGTTGGTCGTAGCCCTCGAATTGGCTGATCACGCCGTCGTGGAAGGGCACGAACATGCGGACGGTGACATCGGCCCAGTGCACCGGCTCCGACGGCGCCACTGCCAGCGATTCCAGCAGCTGAGCCCGGGAACTCGGGGCGAGCAGCTCGAGTGCGTCGAGCGCACGCAGGATCGTCCACACGGCCATAACGTTCGTGTAAGCGTTGCTATCGATGCCGGCGCGGGGTGTGTGCGGGTATCCGGTGTGGAATTCGTCGGGACCGATCACACCACGGATGGTGTAGCGGTCCCGCGCAGCGTCGTAGGTGGCCAGGCTCGACCAGAAGCGCGCGATCTCCACAAGCAGCTCGGCACCGCAATCGCTCAGGAACTCGAGATCGCCGGTCACCTGGTAGTACTGCCACACGTTGTAGGCGATCGCGGTGCCGATGTGGTAGGCGCGTCGACTGACATCTGGATTCCAGCGCCCCGACAGTGGATTGAGATGCAGCCGCTGGCTCTCCTCGCGGCCGTCGGAGCCGGACTGCCACGGGAACATCGCTCCGGCCAGGCCGGCTTCCTCGGCCGCTTGGCGGGCCTCGGGCAGGCGGCGGTGGCGGTACCGCAGCAGCGATCGGGTCAGGGCCGGAAAGCGCAGATTGAGCACCGGAGACACGAACAGCTCGTCCCAGAACACGTGGCCGCGATACGCCTCACCGTGTAGTCCGCGCGCGGGCACACCCACGTCGAGATCCACCGTGTTCGGTGACAGGGTCTGAGCCAGGTGCAGCAGATGTAGCCGCATGATTCGCACCGCGTGTTCGCTGTGGTCGAGGTCGATCCGCAGCCGTGCCCATAGATGCTCCCAGGCCACCACATGCCCCTTGAAAAGCCCCAGGTAACCATCGACGGCACCCAGCTGACGGGCGGCTTCCTCATCGGGTCCCGCTGTCGCGTGGTCGCGTCCGGTGAAAACGGTGACGATCTTCTCCAGCGTCACCGAGTCTCCAGCGGCCATATCGACAGTGAGATCGTGCCCGATCAGTCCGTCTCGGTCGACCAGTTCGCGCGTCGTGTCGACGGTGTCTCTGCCGCGCCGCAGCGTGCTGCGAGTTGCCACCGCCACCGGAATTCCGGACGTGCTGGTCTGCACCGCGAGTAGCACCGAATCGGCGGACAGTTGCTCGGCGCGCACGGTCCTCAGGTGCGTGTTCGACAGGTCGCGGTAGCGCTCCACTCCACGATTCCGTACGGATGCGTCGATGACCGACCGAAGCCCCAGGCTCCCCGACCAGTTCTCGGCGGTGATCGTCGTCTCCAGCGCGCCCAGATGCGGCCGGTGCATGGCGACGAACCGGCGCTGAGTCACCGCGGTGATTCGTCCCGTGGTGTCGCGGAAGCGAAACTGCCGCACGAGTTCGGCGCGGCGCAGATCCAGGTGCTGCCGGTAGCACAGCAGTTCCGCGGAATCGGGGTCGAACCAGTCACCGCCGTTGATCCGGAAGGTCACTGGCAGCCAGTTCGGCAGATTCACCAGGCTCTCGTTGTCGATGGTGGCGCCGGCGAGCTCGTCGGAGAGCCGGTTGTACACCCCGGCGACATAGGTGCCGGGGTAGTGAACCGCCCCGGCCGGGCATTCCGGTGCCGCACCCCGGGTGGCGAAGTAGCCGTTGCCGACCGTGCACAGTGCCTCGCGCAGTTTCTCCCGCGCCGGATCGTAGCCATCGAAGGTGAGTGTCCAGGTATCCCGGACAGCCGTAACGGTTCCGGTGTGCAGCAGCGCCGCGACCCGATCGAGGAAGTCACCGACCTGGCGTGGCCCCGCGACCGCGTATCGAGCGGCGGTGTACCTGTCGCCGTTCTCGTTGTGGCGCACCACGATGGCGAGTCCGTCGGATTCGACGGCGTCGAAGGCATCCTCGTCGGTCAGATCGTCGCCGAGATAGACCGGCATCAGCGGGGCAGTGAGGTGTTCGAGGATCCAGCGCAGTGCGGTGCCCTTGTCCCAGTCCACATCCGGGCGCAGTTCGGTAACCCGGCGGCCGTGAGTCACACGCAGTCCGGCCGCGTGCCCGGTTTCGTGCACCGCGGCGACCACCCGGCTGACTTTTCCGGCCGCCACATTGCGGTGGTGGACGGCGACCGCGAATCGCTTGTGCTCGACCAGGACGCCTGGGATATCACGCAACCGGTGCCGCAGTTCATCGGCGGTCCGAGTGAGTGCGTGTTCGGCACCCGGTGCGGCGTCGTGCACGTATCGGGTGCCGTCGGGTGCCATCAGCTCGAAGCCGTGGCTGCCCGCGTACCAGATTCCCTGGACACCTACACGGTCGCACAGATCGGTCAGGTCACGACCGCTGATGACCGCGACGGTGCATTCCGTGGCCAGTTTCGCCAGCACCGTCGTCGCTGTGTCGATCGGCTTCGCGGCGGCCGGATCGGCGACTATCTCGGCCAGGGTGCCGTCGAAATCCATCAGCACCGCGGCTCTCTCGGTGTTCAGGAGATTCTCGATGCGCGGCCAGAACTCGAAGACATCCGGAACCTCCGACATCCGGCGGAAGCCGCCGCGCAATAGCACCCGGGCGAGGTCACCGACTACGACATCGGCGCCCTGTGCCCGCAACTGGTCGGCGTGTGCGTTCCGGTCGACGCCGACGACCAGTGCGAAACCGCCGCTTCGACCGGCCGCCACTCCTGCCTCGGCATCCTCGACGACCACGGTGCGTTCAGGTTCGGCGCCGAGCCGCCGTGTGGCCTCCAGCAGCATCGCAGGATCGGGTTTCCCCGCCAGACCCAGTTCTTCGGCGTCGATACCATCGACCCGCACCGCGAACAGGTCGGCGATACCGGCGGCCGCGAGGACCTGTGCGCAGTGGCGGCTGGCGGAGAACACCGCGGTGCGGATTCCCGCAGCGCCGAGCCGCCGGACCAACGTGACCGTCGATTCGAATACCGGGACACCGTCACGCGCGATCCGGTCCCGGAACAGGTCGTCCTTGCGATTGCCCAACCCGCACACGGTTTCGGCGCTCTCCGGATCGGAGGGATCGCCCCAACGCAATGTGATACCCCGCGCGGCAAGGAAGTCGGCGGCGCCCCGATAGCGTGGTTTGCCGTCGACGAAACGCAGGTAGTCGGCTTCGGTGAATGGAGAGCGGTCCTGTCCGGCACAGGCCGGACGTCGGGCAAGAAACTCGTCGAACAGCTCCGTCCAGGCCGCGGCGTGAATCGACGCACTATCGGTCACCACTCCGTCCATATCGAATATCACGGCGTCGTGGCGCCGGGAATCGACCTGCGCAACCGCCCGCTCACCGTTTCCCACGCCTTCAGCCTGACACCGTTCTATTCGTCCTGGCCAGGGGCGAAGGTCTCACAATCGCCCGGCGTAATGGGGTCGCTAGCGGCGATACCCGGGACCAACGACTCCTCCCACGCCGAGGTCCGATTTCCTACCGTCGTAGCTATGAACCGTCTACCGACCGGTGAAACCATCGAAAAGGCCGTACTGCGCGCGGGCCGGGCCCCGTCGCTGCACAACAGTCAGCCCTGGCACTGGACATTCGACGGCCAAACATTGCGTCTGTTCGCCGTGCCCGAGCGCATGCTCCCGGCGACGGACACGTTCGGCAGACAAATGCTGATCAGCTGCGGGATCGCCCTGAGCCACCTGAGCGCAGCCATCGCCGAGATCCTCGACATGCCCGAATCAACCGAGCAGGCGCACTGACCGGATTCGGTCCCACGCCTGGGCGATGAACGCGGCACGCGCCAGATCCGATGGCATCTCTGTCAGCCGGCGGTTAGGCGTGGGCCCAACGTCACTGGTACCGGTTACCTTGGCATCTCACGCCCGATGTCTGGTTTGCGCGAAGATTCTTCCGGCAGCAGTGGCAGTTTCAGCCATGGGCAGCAGCCCGCGGCCGCTGCCAGGACAGGTGCGCGATGACGGAATTGGGCCCGCTGGACACGGGTTTCATGGAAATGGAAGACACCGACCCCCGGGTCAGCCTCGGCATCGGGACGGTGGCGATCATCGACGGACCAGCGCCGGCACGGGACCAGCTGCGCGCGTATCTCGATCGCGGGCTGGAACGGCACAGGCGGCTGCGGCAGCGGGTCCGTCGTGCGCCTTTGGACCTGAAAGCGCCGGTGTGGGAGGACGACCCGAATTTCGATCTGGGGCACCACATCCGGTGGACCGCGTTGCCCGACCCGGGTGGCGAGACGGAGCTGCGAGAGGTTGTCGCCACTGAATTGACCGAGCGGCTGGATCGTGATCACCCGCTGTGGGAGGTGGTCGTAGTCGACCACCTGGCGCAGGACCGCTGGGCGATGATCCTCAAGGCTCACCACACCATGGTCGACGGAATCTCCGAGATCACGCTGCTCGAAAGCTTTTGCGACCCGGTCGCTGACGACGCGGGCGAGCACGGTCCGGCGACCGGAAGACGTTCGCGCGCAAGTCTTCTGAAACGAATGTTTGAAATGATCCAGGCGCCCGTAACCATACCGCGCTTGGCCATCGGAACTGTGCGTACCCTGGCGCCGGTGCTGTACGCGGCGATCGCGCCGGCCGGCGAATCCTCGCTGAACGGGCCCATCGGGCGGCAGCGCCGCTACACGGTGGCGCGAACCATGCTCCCGCAGGTGCGGGAGATATGTTCGGCATTCAGTGTGACGGTCAACGATGTCGCCGTCGCCGCCATCGCCGCCGCCTACCGTCGGTTGTTGCTGGGCCGCGGCGAACATCCCACCCCCACCACGCTGCGCATCGTGGTACCGGTGTCGACGCGAACGACCGAGGCGAAATCCGTTCTGGACAACCGGGTTTCGGCGATGATCTCGCATTTGCCGATCGAGATCGACGACCCGGTCGAGCGCCTGATGACCGTTCACCAGCAGATCCGGCGGCATCGGTCCCGAGGTGAAGTCGACGCCGAGAATTCGTTGCTCTCATTGTCGCAGCGGCTACCGTTCGGGATCGTGGCCGAGGTGTTCCGGCTGGCATTGTGGTTCCCCCAGCGCGGCGTGGGCGCCCTGGCGACCAATATCCCCGGGCCCGGGCGCCGGCTGACAATCGGCGACCAGGAAGTGGTCGAGTTGTGGCCGTGTATTCCGATCGCGCTGCGGGTGCGCACCACGATCGCGATCCTCAGCTACCTCGACCAATTGATCTTCGGCATTACCGGCGACTACGACACCACCCCCGACATCGACACGATCGCCTCAGGCGTCGCGACCGAGATCGCGGTGCTGCTGGCCCGCGCGCGCGGCCGACCGCCACCGCGCCGACCGCAACCGGTCGCGAACCGCGGCAACGGTTCACCCTCGGCCCGACCACGGCACGCACAGTAAGTCATGCATCACCCATCAACCACCACCGGACACAGACCCAACGGAACACACCGGATATCAACGGCGCCAAGAATTTTCTTCCGATGATATTCGCGAACTCCGTGTTGGAGCGGGAGCGGCGTGGAGCACAGCGACCAGGTCGGACGGCGCCGAAAGTCCCGAGATCGAGAGACCGGCGACCCGGACATGCCGGACGTTGCGCCCTTCCGACTAGATAGCGCTATCGGCGATTCTCGATATAGACCAGCTCGCTTTCTCTGGTGGCCGGAAATGCGGAACCGTCCGTGGCTCTGCGCTGACAGCGACACAGTCGAGACGACGTCAGGAGTTCGGATGCCGCAGTGGCGAGACTTTCTCCAGCGCTTGCGCCGCCTGCCGGAATTTCCGGCGCGGCGGCCGCGAATGTGTCTGCTGGTCGAATCGCCGACGCCGCAGCCGAACTGGCGCCGCTGCTCGAGGTCCGGGGACCCTCTTTACCCTGGTGCGATCGCGATGGGATGGCAGCCATGAATGCGAACCGGTCACCACAACTCCGCTCTCCTCGACTGCGGTGGCGCTCGACCGTGGTCGAGCGCCGAACCGCCCGCTACGCGGTCGGCGGGCTCGGCCCTCGCGTGCTCTTCCTGCACGGCTGGGGACTCGGCGGACAAGCCTATGCCCGCCCGCTCGAACAGCTCATCCGCAGGGGAATGCGCGTGTACACCCCCGCGCTTCCCGGGTTCGGCGGCACCGCCAGCCTGCCTGCCGAGCACCGAACCCTCGCTGGATACGCCCGGTGGGTCGGCCACTTCGCCGACGCGATCGGCCTACCCCGACCGGTGACCATGGTCGGGCACTCCTTCGGCGGCGGCGTCGCGATCAAAACCGCCCACGACCTACCCGACCTCGCCGAGCGGCTCGTACTGGTGAACTCCATCGGCGGCTCGGCGTGGACCGACGGCCGAGGCGTGGTCCGCGCACTGCGCGAACGCCCGGTGTGGGACTGGGGCCTGCACCTGCAGGCCGACCTGCTCCCCGGTCGCCAACTGACCCGGGTCCTGCCGGTGATTTTGCGCGATGCCGTGCCGAACATGCTGCGCAACCCGACCGCGGTGTGGGAAGTCGCCCACCTCGCCCGAACCGCCAATCTGGCTCCCGAACTCGCTGCGCTTGCCGGACGCCGGCTCCCCGTCTTCGTAGTGTGGAGCAAGCGGGACACGGTCATCCCCGAATCCACCTCGATGTCACTGCAGACAGCCCTCAGTGACCCACGCACCATCACCGTGCCCGGCGGGCACACCTGGCTCATGGACGACCCCCACGCCTTCGGCGAAGTCATCACCAACGTGATCCGCGAACCAGTTATCGACCCCGACGCCATCGCCGCTCGGGAAGATGTCGAGCCCCAACCTCGACGTGTGCGTCCGTGGGGAGCTTGACGGTTTCGCGACGGCGGCATCGGCGTGTCGCCGGCGGCTGCCAATATGCGGATGCCAGGCCTGGTCGGCGGGCGTGAAAATCCCTGTGTTTCGCTCGGCAGCCGTCAGGTGCTAGGGCGCGCCGGTCGCGCGGCGAGGCACACCGATGTCGAATCCGGCGGACATCGTCGGGGTACTGGGCTGCGAAGCATGGTGAGCCACTCACCGAGGCCCGGTTCGCGGAGCGTGCCACTGCGCGGCAGTCGATCAGATCACTGTGCGCCGGAAGAGGTTTCGATGGACCAGCGTCCCGCCGCGGACTGATCCGGGAGTTCAGCCTCCGGCGGACTCGCTGCAGCGCTGGCTCGGCCGGTAGTGCTTCGAGGAGAAGTGGGCCGCCGCGATGTCTTCCTGCGCGCGCAGCTGCTCGCTGGTGACCACGTGTGCGTCCGGACCAGGGTAGGTGAGTACCCGGTGTTCCGTGTCGGTCCAGTGCACCAGGTAGGGGGGTGCCCCGTCCCTCCCGTGCACCTCTTCGATGAGACCGTGCCGGACTGTGCTGCCGACACTGCGGCCCTCGACGATCAGCCAGTCCCCTGTCTTTGCTTGCATGACGCCGACCTCCTTGTTTCTGGTCGAATCCATCGTTGCGACGGGCATCGAATCAACGGTAGGGCCGTTGGTCGCTGCGTCGAGGTGTTTTGGTCGTCGCGAGGCTCTGCGCTGCCAGAATCAGCCGATGACGGTCGAACCCACGATCGCGCGAAGGAAGGAACTAATAATCACGGCCCGAAACATGATGCACTCCGGCGTGGAAACCATCACCGAGAGCGACTCCCTAGCGGGGACCCCACGCTGTCGCCGACAAGGACGAGATGGCGTGCGACGTGAACCACGCTCCCAGTACTGGCGTATCCCGGTTTGCCGCGCTCGCCCGTACCGTCGACGGTGTGCACCGCGCCGACGTGGTGGACGACGCTGCGGTGACGCCCGGTGGCTGAACGACGGCGCCTTCACGATGGCGCGCGACCTGCGCTGGTGGCTGCCTGATGTCGCATACAAGGTAATCATGGATCGACTGCGTCGAGGACCCAAACCGGCGCTGTGACCGGAATCGCCACCGTCGCTGGTCGTCCCCGCAGCCCGGCGTGCGGCGCGGCCCGGTCGGCGCCACGCGATTGCAGGCCCAGCGCGATGTCCTCTACCACGTCCGGATCATCTGTCGCCGGCGCCCGCGCCGAGTATCGCGGGCGGGAGCGAAGTCCGGCCTTGTCGAGCGTGATTCAGCGCTGACGTACCACGATGATCGGGCACTGCACCGAGTGCAACAGCGCGTTGCTCGTGGAGCCGAGCAGCATCCCGGCGAATCCGCCGCGCCCGTGACTGCCCACGACCACCAGCTGCGCACGCTCCGACTCGTCGAGCAGGCAGCGAACGGGCCTGTCACGCAAAAGAACCCGTGTCATGGACACATCCGGGTAGCGCTCCGCAAAGCCGGCGAGGCTTTCGGCCAATACCGCGTCCTCGGACTCGCGGATGGCATCCCAGCCGGAGACGGCAACATCGAGTCCGCTCGTCTGGTCACTCCACGCGTGCAGGGCCGTCAGCGAAACCTTGCGCCGCGAGGCCTCGTCGAAGGCGAGTTCGAGGGCAGGCATGCTGTTCGCGGTGCCGTCGACCCCGACCAGCACCGGTTTGACCGACGACAGCACATCGGTCGCCGACGTCGAATGCACCACGGCGACAGGACACTGCGAGTGCCGGGCGACGGCCGTGCTCACCGAGCCGAGGAGCCCGCGCCGGATCGCACCCCGCCCACGGCTGCCGACGACGACCATCCGGGCTCGGCGCGATCGGTCGATCAGGTACGGGATGATCGGATCGAAGATCAGCTTGGTTTTGATGTCCAGTGCCTCGCCGCAGGCTGCCCGAGCAACCCGTGTCGCCTCGGTCAGGACGCGCTCTGCGTCTTCGCGCAGCCATTCCGTATCGGCATCGGTCAGCACCACCCCAGGACCGTATTCCTTCGGGATGGATACCGAGGTGACGATCAGCAGTTGGCAGCGGTGCAGCCCGGCATCCACCGCTGCCCACACCGCCGCGTGACCTGCGGTCGCCGAACCGTCGACGGCGACCACGATCGGCTCCGACGGTGGCGCAATGCGCTCGGCCACGGTGTCCTCCTCGCTGAATCGGGATGTCATCGGAACCCATTTCCAATCGAACGATTGATCTGTCGCCATTCCCTGTCCCGACCGGTGTGACAACTGGTGCTCAGCTGTCGGCCCTGCACCAGACCAGCGCCGGCGCACCGCCCCAGATTCCGACCAGCAGTGCCAGACCTGCACAGGTCCTGTCGACCGCGGCAGCACCAGAACGCAGTCGGGGGTACTGCCGTCTTACCGTCACCGCAGCGCGCACCGTGTTCGATTCGATGTTTCGAGCATCCGGTGCGACGCGAACCGACAGCAGAGACCAAGGCCATCCCCTAGCCGGAATCACAGTGGCTGAACGACATCATCCAGCGGGCGCCGCGGCGTCGCCGGAACCTGGTCTGCGCTTGTTGCCGCCCAACCCATGCGGACAATGACCTGGGGGTACCCGAAGTCGGCCAGGATCTCGCTGCGGATGCCGGCCCGGATATCGGGCAGCTCGAGCGGTTCGGTCAGAGGGCATGTCGCCAGCCCCCGCGTCGTCGCGGTCAACAGGACGGCACTGGTGGCCTCACCGGCGCGCAGCCGGGATAGCCGATCGTCGGAGCTGGTGCACAGCAACAACATCCGGGCCGTGTCGTCGATGTCGTGGATCACGGCCTCCGGCAGCGTGGGACTCGCGAACACACGCGTCGTCGGATCGTCGGCGACCACCGCGTTGCGAGCCGGAACACCCTCCGCCGCGGCATGGCGTCCGCTCCAGCGTGCAAGCTCGGCACCATAGGACGAGTCGGCGGCGTGTTCCAGTGCAGCCCGTTCGAAGAATCGCAGTAGAGTCGCGCGGTCTCGAGCGGAGTCGACGTCACGGACGACCACACCTGTCGCGGCGCTGGCCGCTACGACGGCATCGACATAGGTCGACGGGACCTCCCAGGAGGTGAACCGGCGCCGGTCCGTGTGACGCTGCCCGATGGCCCGCGCCAGTCGTTCCGCCTCGGGGGTCGGGGTCGCCGGATGGAATTCGACGGCCGCCAGATGCTGCGGATCGGTCGGATTCGGCAGCCGGTGCACTTCGGTTTCCCAGCCCAGTCCGAGCGCGGCTACCTGCAGATGATGTAGTGCCGCGCCACAGCTCAGCAGCAGATCGCGGCCATCGGGGTCGGCGTGCGGCAGTTGCCGGGTGTCATCGGCATACAGATGCACGGTGGTGTCACCGACCCGCCACCGCCACGGCTGGGTGTTGTGCACCGATGGTGCACGTACGGCCAGCGCCAGCGCCGCCCGCATAGTGTCCTGGTCGGGGTACGAGTGCGACATCGCTCTCTTCTTTCACATTTGTTCGGTGCCAACAGGATTCGTCGATCACGTCGAGCCGGCGGAACATCGTCTTTGCGCCGAGCGATTCGGCCGGCGCGGCTTCGTCGTGTTCGAGCAGATCGGCGATGACGACACCGATGTGATCCTTCGCCAGCGTGGTGACCACAGCTGCGCCGATCCCCGTGCGCCGACAGTGGCGATCGCGCTTCTACACAGAAACCCGGTCACGATTGCTCCCTTTGGCTCGCGGCTCGCTGGTCTGTGTTCAGCATTGCTCGATCGTTCAGCGACGGTGACGGCCGAAGGTCACCGGATCACGGGCCATCGGACAGTGATCGAGGCCGGGACTGCGGCGTCCTTGTTCTCCACCGCCTGAGGGACCTACGACCCTATTCGTGCCTTCGCCCCGTTAGCAGAGTCGACGATCGCCCAGCTGTGCTCAGTGCCAGATCCACATAGAACGATTCCGAACCCGCTACCGGCGCCAAGGGCAGCTGCGTCTGCGCGCTGACGGCGCGAATGTCCGATCGACTGCCGTGGTCATCGATCGCCGCCCGCACCCGTTGGGTCACGATCACCGCCGCAGCCACAGATCGACTCACCCGCCTCATGATCCCGTCTCGGGGTCCGCCATGCATCTCGGTCCAGCCCTGTCACATCGTCATCGTCATCGTCGGCAGGATCCCCCACTGGCGCAAAAGCATCATCATTACGTGCAACATCCGGCCCGGCTCGCATTGCATCATCGTCGAATCTCCTCGCTGAGGTTCGACGTTTTCTTCGCGAGACCGTGCCGAACCGACCGCCTCGACCAGGGCCCAATGTCGTCATCTCAACGACCGAAGTCGCGGTGTCCCTGCGGCCCTGTCAACGGAGAAGAATCCTGCTCTGGGAGGACCTTCGCCTCTGGGCGCACGGTGCGACTCGACGAATGATGATCGTGCCAGCGAATGACCACGACATGGAGATTTATCATGACCACAGCGCAGACCATCATGCATCCTGATGTGGCATGCATCGGGGTACGGGACACCATGGACACCGCAGCGCGGCGCATGCGCCAACTGGACGTCGGCGCGCTGCCGATCTGCGACGGCGAAGGCCACCCGGTCGGTATCGTGACCGACCGCGACATCATCATCAAGGTCGTCGGTATCGGAGAGAATCCGAAGTCGACGACCGCGGGCGAATTGGCCCAAGGAGATGACCATTTGCACACCGTGGATGTCGGCGCCGATATCGACGACGCCCTGGCCCTCATGGAACAGCATCAGATCCGGCGACTCCCCGTGACTGAACACGGCAAGCTCGTCGGCATCATCACCGAGGCCGACCTGGCGCGGCGGCTGCCCGAACAGACCATCGGCGAATTCGTCGAAGCGGTGTGCGCCCAGCACCTGCCGATGTCCGCACGCGAAGCTCCGCACTAGTAGGCGCCGGTCCGAACATTCCGTGCAGCCTGTGCCGCGACCTGCTGTCAACAGCGTGCACACCGCCATGGCTGGCCGAGAACCGCAGCCACCTGGCGGACCTGGACGGATTCGCGCGGACGCCAGGGCGGCCTGTGATCGGGCCTAACACCACACGGCAATCCGACCGTTCAACGGGCTGCCATCCGGCGATCGCACCTCGCGCCCGGCCGGAGTGTCCTGTCATAGCCACAGACCGCCTCATTCGGATCAGCCAGATCGATGAGTAGCGGCTTTCCGACGAGAGTGGCCACGATGGCGATTCCGGCCCGGAGAGGTGTAAGCGAGACGACAGACAACGTGTGGCAAGCAAGATTACGACGTCGGAATTCACCGATCCAGCCAAGCGCAGGAGAATGATTCAAGGCGCCACTAGCGGGCCGGCCTGCTAACGAGGTCGACCTGGATCGCCGATGTGTTTCTGTTCTCCCCTGTTGAGGCCGATCACGACGTTGTGCGCCGTCGATCGGAGCGTGAACTCGCAGGCGTCGACGAGCCGGGTCGGATAGGTATAGATGGTGAGCTCCCGGAATCCGTAGTGCCGCACGGCTGAGCGGACCAAATTATGGACCGGACTCATTCTCCGAGGGGTGGGCACTTGGGTTGGCGAGCCGGGTCCGCAACAAGATGCGCCACACCAGGGTCATAGACCGCGAAGCTGCACGAGGACATCGAAGGCGACTTCGGCGGTGTCGGTCAGCAGATGGATTTCCGTGGTCGTCGGATCGTGCAGCGCCGAATCCCGCAATGCCAGACCGTTACCGAAAATCACCACATTGGCCCCGAGGTCCGCCAGCCGTAGCAGCGGGCCGGTCGCCACGCCGCGACCCAACAGCAGGTCCATGCCTTCGCCGACGAAGTAGAACCGCCACAGCGGACCGAGGTCACCGTGGTAGACCTGCTCGGTGCGGTCCACGATCACCTGTCCCGCGGTGGCGATGGCGTCGACGATCTTGAAGTAGTCGCGGGCGTTTTGCGGGGCACTGCATACCGCAGCCACCGAATACGCCAGATCGACGGCGAGGTGGGCGTTGTAGCCCGCCATGGCAAGTCGCGCCGCGGAGACATCGCAGCGTTGCGCCATCTCGAAGTAATTTGCCCACTGCGGTTCGACGACCCCGCCACCGAAGGCCGCATGCACGTTGTCGAGATAACGGCTCAGCAGTTCGAGGCTGATCGCATGTGCGTAGTCCCGGTCGAGAAACGCGCTCGGATCGCGCTGCAGCGGCATAACCGCGGACTCCTCTACTGCATCAAGCCCTAGCGAGAACACGCCACGCCGATCACCGTGCGCAACCAGGATCCGGGTGATCTCACGATGGCGCCACACTGCGTTCTCCAACCGCTGTAGAGAATCTCCGGCCAACGTTGCGATATCGGACGACCGGACGATGGTGTCCAGTTCAGCCGAGGAAAGCGCTGTTCCACAGGCTGCCGCCTCGACCGCGACCGGGCGCGCGGGATGCGCGACCGCCGTGGGGGCCGATCCGATGGTCGCCGCGGCGAAGGCCGAGCTGATAAGTCCGAGGACACTCATACGATCAAGAGACATGAGCCGCAGCTTAAGTGCCACCGTGACGGCGGACGGGCAACGCCATTACTGGTCGGCAACCACCGGTCGACTCACATGTGTCCGACCGGGTGGCGACCCGTCGCGGACGGCGACGAAAGTGCGGCCCGCCGTCCGGATGACCATGAGAAATTCCTACGTCCCCGCCCCGACGACGTCGGCGCACTACTTGCATGCGGATACGATGACTACCCGAACGATTCCGGCATTGTTGACCAGGACGGTCAGCCCGCCGAATTCTTCGACGACTGTTCGCACGGCGTGGTCCCAGTTGTCCTGGTCGGTGACATCGAGATGGACGAACCGTGCCGCCGTGCCCAATTCGGCCGCCGGCGCGCAACCTTCTGGCCCCGTGCTCGACCACGGGCTCCTACATGCGCCGCGCCGGTACCTCGTGCTCCGCCACTGACAAGGGCGACCTTGCCCGCTACTCGCTCGCCCGCACCTCCAGCTGTGCGGAGGACGACTCGACGACGGGTTTGTTCAGCCGGTAGAGGCATCTGGTTCCGGTGTAGATGGTGGGCATGCATTCATTGCAGTGGATGCATGCGGATCGGGTGGTGGCGTCGGATTGAATGCGCCGCAACAGGTTCGGTTCGCGCAGCAGGGCCCGGCCCATGGCGACGAAGTCGAATCCCTCGGCCATGGCGCGATTCATGGTGTCGAGATTCGTGATGCCGCCCAACAGGATCAACGGCATGGACAGTTCGCGGCGGAACTGGCGGGCCCGCTCCAGGAGGTACGCCTCCTGATACGGATACTCCTTCAAGAAGGAGCGACCCGCCAGGCGGAAACCCCAACGTGCCGGGGGTGGAAGAACTTTTGCGAACTCGCGGCGGGGCGCGTCGCCGTGGAACAGCAGCATCGGGTTCAACAGCGAACTGCCCGCGGTCAGTTCCAGCGCGTCCAGGGCTCCGTCGTCCTGCAACCAGGACGCCGCCCGGAGCGAATCCGGCACGGTGAGTCCGCCGCGCACACCGTCTTCCATATTCAGTTTGGCAGTCACCGCGAGCCGGTCCCCCACCGCATCCCGGACTGCACAAGCTATCTCGCGCGCCAGACGTGCCCGGTTCTCAGCGGAACCGCCGTAGCGGTCGGTGCGCCGGTTGAGCAGTGGGCTCAGGAACGAACTCGTCAAATAGTTGTGGCCGAAGTGGATTTCGACCGCGTCGAATCCGGACTTTTCGGCCAATCGTGCGGCATTCGCGTGCGCGGCGATCAGTTCGCGGATCTCGCTCTCGCCGGGCACCTTCATCGGGCCCATACCGAGCGGGCTGAACATGCGACTCGGCGCGAGGGCGGGCAATCGGTTGGAGGCCGCGTTGGCCACCGGGCCCGCATGCCCGATCTGCGCACTGGCCGCCGCGCCTTCGGCGTGCACGGCGTCGGTAAGCTTGCGCAGACCAGGCACGGCCTCCGGGCGCATCCAGATCTGGTGCCGGTCGGTGCGGCCGCCCGGCGCGACGGCGCAGTAGGCGACCGTGGTCATCCCGACCCCGCCGGCGGCCACCTCACGGTGGAAGGCGATCAGCTCGTCGGTCACCAATGCCTCGGGGGTGCAGCCCTCGAAGGTTGCGGCTTTGATCACTTTGTTGCGCAATGTGACAGGCCCCAATTGAGCCGGTGTGAATACCTCTGTCATTTCTGCTCTCCCGACGGTGCGGTCAATCCGGCCACCACGAAGTCACGCAGCGCGGCCACCGCCGCCTCCGACATTTCCCGCCCCTCGGTTCCCGCGCCCCCGAACCGCATAATGATCAGGTCGAAGGCCAGCGCCCAGCGGCGACGACTCTCCTGCTCCCCCACCTCCGGCAACAGCCCGACCCAGGCATCCATCCGGAACCAAGGCTGCCGCCATAACCTCGTATGCCGCCCGAGCACGAACTGCGCCAGCAGACGTAAATGCAAGCGCCCCAACGGATCATCGGCCAGTGCGACGAAGGGTTCGAGCACCGCGTCCACCACCTCCGCCACCGAGACGCGCGCGGCCGTCACTGCCGACAGTCGCTCGGCCCACAGCGGCCCGAGGCGGTCCTCGAGCAGCGACGCGACGAGTTCATCCTTCGAGCCGAAGTGGTAATGCACCGCGGCCGGATTCGCTCCTGCCTCCGCGCAGATCGCACGCACCGACACCTCGTCGTAGCGCTCGGTCAGCAACAACCGCTCGGCGGCGGCCAGCAGGCGAGCACGCGTGCCCACCGAAACCTTCTGTGCCATGCGCCCAGCGAATCACGTCTCAATCATTATTTCAATCATTGATTGAACCACCGCGCGAAGGTAGCCTTGCCCGATGCGCACAGGTCCGGCAGCGGCCCTTAGGTGGCCGGCGACCTAGACAGGTTCTCAACTCGTCGATCGACTCTAACCCGCCAGTCAGCAGCATCATTAGAGCTGAACTGAAAGACTTAGGGAACTGTGTTCGTGTCCGCACTGCCAGCGCTTTATCCGGACTACGGTTCACGGCCACTCGAAGTGGGTGGGAGGTAGAGGACCGCAGTACCGTTGCAGACTCGTTTTCTCTGGCCTTTCGAACTGGCTTCGACTGGTGTCGCAATCATCGGTGCTCCCGCCCTTGGTCGTTCGGGAGGTTCTCGACGGTGACCGGCTCGATCCTTTCGGCAGCCGGCAATTCGAATCCGAACACCTGTCCATAGAAACTCAATTCGGAGTCCAATGCCCTGCGGATGTTCTCCGCCCGCCGAAACCCGTGCTGCTCCCCCGCGAAGAGGATATAGGCGACCGGGATCTGCCGCTCCCGCAGCGCGTCGACGATCATCTGTGACTGATTGGGCGGCACCACGGCATCCTCGCTGCCCTGCAAAACGATCAGGGGACTGCGGAACCGGTCGACGTGGTGGATCGGCGACCGCTCACGGTAGAGGTCCCGCTCGGACGGGTATTCCCCGATCAGGCCGTCCAGATAACGGCTCTCGAATTTGTGGGTCTCGGCGGCGAGGGCCTCGAGATCGGCGACTCCGTAATGGTCGGCGCCCGCGGAGAAAGGTGTGTCCGCTCGGGCCAGCGCGGCGAGCGTCGTGTAGCCGCCGGCCGAGCCACCGCGGATGGCGAGTTGGCGCGGATCGACGCGGCCGTTGTCTGCGAGCCATCGGGCAGCTGCGATGCAGTCGGCCACGTCCACCACACCCCAGGCGTCGCGCAGCAGTTCGCGGTAGGCGCGGCCGTAGCCGGTGGAGCCGCCGTAATTGACGTCCACGACGGCGAATCCGCGGCTGGTCCAGTACTGGGTACTCGGTGAGAGCACGGGCAGCGCGTGCGAGGTCGGACCGCCGTGGATCATGACCAGCAGCGGCGGCAGTTTCCCGTCGGGACCGCGGTATCGGGTGCTCGCGGGCGGGTAGAACAGCGCGTGTGCGGCGCGTGGCGCACCGGCGCGATCCATCGAAGGGAACGAGATCGGCTCGGGTACAGAGACATCGGTAGATTCGAGACCGAGATCGCGTGGAGCGCGCAGGGTTTCGAGTTCGAGGGTTGAGTCGACGAATTCGATACGATAGATACCGAGTTCGGCGGTGGGTGTGCCCGCTGCCACGACCACGGCGTTCTCGTCCGCTCGCTCGACCGCGACGATCGCGGAGAAGGGCAGCTCCAGATCGGTCACCGACCCGTCCGGGCGACGCACAGCAAGTCCGTCGTAGCCATCGCGCCAACGGGCGAACACGATGCCGTGGTCGCCGAGCACTGCGTAGCGCGCCGAGCCCAACTGCCATGCGGGTACGCCGATTTCGGCGTCCACCTCGATGACGGCCTCGATGTCGCCGCCCGGTGTCCACCGGTAGAGGTTCCACCACCCGTTGCGGTCGGACAGGAACAGCAGAGAGCCGTCTTCCTGCCAGCGCGGCTCCTGCACCGACTCGCCCGGGCCGCCCGCGACAACGGTGTCCGTACCAGTCGCCAGATCACGCACCCGCAGAACAGTGTTGTCCCACGGCATCGACGGGTGATCCCACGTGACCACGGCGAGCAGGGCCCCGTCCGGGCTCAGTCGCGGTGCGACGACAAAATCCGGGCCGCTGACCAGGACTTCCGGCTGCGAAGGTCGATCGGCGGACAGCCGCACGATCTCGTTGCGCACATCGATCGCGCCGCGTCCGCCGACCGGATGGCTCTCCCGGATCGCCACGACGGTGGCACCGTCCGGACCGAATGCGCCGTCGCCGTAACGGTCACCGCGCGGCACGGCGGGCTCCGGGGTCAGCACGACCGGCACACCGCCCCGCTCGATCCGGTACAGCCGCTGATCGGCCCAGTTGACGAAATAGAGCACCCCGTCGCGCACCCACCACGCGGCGCCGCCGTATTCGTGGACCGCCGTGCGGGCGTCCATCCCCTCCGGCAGCAGGTCGGTGCGCGCTCCGTCGGGGGCGCGGCGCACGATCTGGGTCCGGCCTCCTTCGGCGGGGCGGCCCTCTGACCAGTACACCTCGGTCCCATCCACCCGCACCTCGCCGAGGCGCACCGCGGCGCTGACGACACTCTCGGAGGTAATGGAGGTCGGCCAGGACCCGAAGGGCAACTCGGTGATCGTCACCCGGACAGGTTAGTCGCCGTCGACGGCACATTCGGGTGAGCCCGAGGCCCCGGCACGCTGGCGGAGCATCCCTGAGCGGTTCAGCAGCGCCCTGATATCCATTGCTACGAAGGCGGAATCCAACGACACTCTGCCCATACAAAGGCCCGTGCGGTAGCACGACAGCCCAGAAACAGGTCATCCGCCGCGTCCAACGCCACCTGGCCTCCAAACGTGTCAGTCATCCAGCGTCTGGTGGCTGCGAGCACTCCAGCGTGCGAGGGTCAACAGCACGGGCACTGGTTGGTCCGGTTTGCGAACTGCCAAAAGCTGCAACAGGATTTGCACCGCTAGCGTGCTCTTTCCTGCACCGGGTTCACCGAGGATCGCCAGTCGGCGTCGCTCGAGTGCGAGGAAATGTGTTGTGAGGCCACAATCTGGTCGCTTCGCTCGTCAAAGAACCGTCCGCGCGCAGAGAAATGATGGCGGTGGTCTGAAATATTGCGTTCGGTGAGCAACCACCGCACCGGCAATGGCTCGGGGTCATAGCGACCCCAAATCTTCGCCTCTGCATGCCACCGCTTACCCACAGCTTCGGCCAGACGCTCCACAGCGTAGGCACGCTGCTTTGCTCGAGGCACCGCGGCTGGGGGTGGCCGGCGCATCCAGACGAACGTCGATGCGCCAGACCTGGCGAGCTGCCGAGATCAGCTGGTGCGGATGGCAGGAAGGTTCAGTTCGAGGATTGCTCCGCCGTCCGGCGCCGACCCGGCGGTGACGGTGGCTCCGTGCAGGTCGGCGACCTGTGCCACGATGGCCAATCCGAGTCCGTGGCCGGTTCGGTTACCTGTGGTGCCGGCCCGGTAGAAGCGGTCGAAGATGCGCGGCAGGTCTTCGGCGGCGATTCCGGGGCCGTGGTCGCGCACTGTCAAACGGTGATCGCGTAGGCCGATGTGGACTGTTCCGTGTGGCGGGCTGAATTTGGCGGCGTTGTCGAGGAGATTGGTGACGGCTCTGCTGAGGCGGGTGGGTGCGCCGTGGATCGTTGTCGGTTCCAGGGCCTCAGCGAAGATGATTGTGGGCCAATGCCTTCGGGCGGTCTTGACGCAGTCCGCGACGAGGGTGTCCAGCCGGAGATCCTCGAAGGGTTCGTGCATGGCATTCGGGTCGTCGGCGCGGGCGAGGTCGATGAGGTCGGTGACGAGTCCGGAGAGTTCTTCGGCTTGGACGCGCAGTGCGTCGCCGGTGTCGGCGAGTTGCTGTGGGGTGAGGCGCTCGGCGCGGCGCAACAGGTCGATATCGGTGCGTAGCGCGGTGAGCGGGGTGCGCAGTTCGTGCGAGGCGTCGGCGACCAGACGGCGCTGAGCCGCACGGGAATTGCGCTCCGCGGTCAGCGCTTGGTCGAGTTCGTCGAGCATGGTGTTGAAACTGCGGGCCAGACTGGCGAGTTCATCGGAGCCGATCACGTCGATGCGTTGGCGAGGGTCGCGGGTGGTGGCGACCCGTTCGGCGGCCCGCGTCAGCGCCGTGACCGGAGCCAGCGCGTTTCGCGCCAAGAGCAACCCGACGCCGATCGCGAGCACGGTGCCTGCCGCGGCCGCGGCGAGGAGTGCCAGGCCGACGCGGCGCAGGCCGGTGTCGACGGGGTCGGACCGCTGCGCGACCTGCACGGCGCTGCCGGGTTGCAACTGGGCGGTGTACATACGCAGCGGGTATCCGTCGAGGGTGATGTCGGTGTAGTAGGCCTGCCGCGATCCGGCTGCCACCGCGCGGGTTTCGGTGTCGACCGGCAGCGAGTCTTCGGGGTCGTGCTCGGATGCGATGCGACCGTCGGCGGCGACCACCTGAACACAGCTCGGTGCGGCCAGATATCGGCACGGTCCGGACATCGCGGCGATATCCGGCTCGGCGGCGAACTGCCGGGTGATCCGGGTGGTCTCACGGCGCAGTCCGAGATCGAGGGCACCGTTCATTTCGTGGCTGACCACGGCGTAGGCGGCCAAGCCCATGCCGGTGAGCGCCAGCGTCATCGCGAGAACAAAGAGGACAGCGATGCGTCCGCGCAGCGACCGTGTCAGCCGATCGACACGCAGCCTCATGGCGGTCCGAGCCGGTAGCCCACACCTCGGATGGTGTGGATGAGCCGTGGCTGCGCATCGACCTCCAGCTTGCGCCGCAGATAGCGGATGTAGACCTCGAGCGAGTTCGACGATTGGCCGAGCTCGTGCCCCCATACCCGTTCGATCAGTGTCTCGCGGGGCAGGGCCTGGCCGCTGTTGCGTAGGAACACCTCGAGCAGCGCGAACTCGGTCCGGGTGAGCTCGACCACCCGTTCGCCGCGCCGGACCTGATGCGCGGTGGTGTCCATGACGAGGTCCGCGCAGGACAGTACGGCTCCGTCGTCCGGATAGGTGCGGCGCACCAGTGCCCGCACCCTGGCCAGCAGTTCGTCCAAGTCGAAGGGTTTGACCAGGTAATCGTCGGCGCCTGCGTCGAGGCCCGCGATGCGATCGGCCACCGCGTCGCGTGCGGTGAGCATCAGGATCGGGGTGCGATCACCGCGCGCCCGGAGTTGCTTGCACGCGGTCACACCGTCCATGAAGGGCATCAGGACATCCAGCAGCACCACCTCGGGATGCCACCGCTGTATCTCGGTGAGCGCGGTGGCACCGTCGCGGACGGCGCGGGTCTCATAACCCTCGCTGTCCATCGCGCGCACGAGTGCGTCACGTACTGCGGCTTCGTCGTCGACCACCAAGACGCGCATGGTCACCTATGGTACGGAGCCGCCGCGGCAGATCTTTCTCACCGGATTCTCATCCGGCATCGGAAACGTGCTGGATATGAGATTGCGAAGCCTCGATCGAATCGACCGATCCACCGCGGCGGCGACAGCAACGGTCCTGTGCCTGACCGTTGCCCTGTGCCTGGCCGCGGCGCTGAGCACCACAGCATGCGCCCGCCCAACGACTGCCGAACCACCGCGGGTGCGTGGGAGCCACGTTGTCATCCCGGTCAACGGCGGCCGCGCCGATGTGGACACCACCACGCTTGCGGTTACCGCCGAGGGGGTCGGGATCGATCTGTCCGCCCCGGCCCTGAGCGAGCTCGGCCCGGTCGGCGCGATCCGGGTAGACGGTGACGTCGCCACCTGGACCTACCCCGACCAGGCGCTCACCGCCTCGGCCGCCGCCGAGCACGGCCGACTCCGGGTCACACTGCGCAGCAATCGTGACGGACGCCTCGTCTGGCCGGTGACCGGCGCTGACCCGGCCGCGGTGTCGCTGCAGCTGCCGCGCGGCGAGGGCCTTTCGCTGCCCGTCGCGGACCCGTTCTGGAATTCCCCCGCTGCCACCCTCGTCGACAGCGCGCTCGATATGACGTCCGGGCTGACCATGCCGTTCTGGGGTTATCGCATCGGGGATCGCGGCGTCGGCTACATCGTGCCCACCGACATCGGCACCGCATTGACCGTGACCTCCACCGAAGGCAGATTGCAGACCCGAGCCGCGCACGAATTCGATGCCCGCGCGGCAACCCGCGAATACACGGTGACCTTCGCATTGACCGATGCCGACCCGATCGCCGCCGCGAAGGACTACCGCAACTGGCTGATGGAGCACGACCAATTCCGGTCGCTCTCCGACAAAATCCAGCAGAACCCGTCGATTGCGCGGCTGCTCGGAGCCCTCCACACCTATGTGTTCGGCGACGGTAAGTCACCGGAGGCGATGCGGCAGCTGCACGACCTCGGCGTGAGCCGCATGTGGATCGGCTACGACGCCGACGACAACCCCATGTCAGCAGCGGCGATCGATGCCGCTGAACAGGCCGGATACCTTGCGGGACCGTATGATTCCTACGCCAACGCCCAAGATCCGGCCACTGCCGACAACCCCTCGTCCCGCTGGCCGGACCAGGTGTGGCCGGACGGTTGCGTAGTGACAGCGGACGGGACGCCGCAGACCGGATTCGGCGACCGCGGCTGCTATCTGAGTTCGCAGGCACTGGCACAGGATTCGACGCTGCTCGATGGCAGGTACGCCGCCATGACCGGCAATGGCGCAAACACCTACTTCCTCGACGTCGATGCCGCGGGCGAGTTCTTCGACGACTACAGCCCGGACCATCCGATGAACCAGCGGCGGGATCGCGAAAACCGGCTCGCCCGAATGCGCCTGCTGGCACAGGACCGGCAGCAGGTGCTCGGGTCCGAGGCCGCGGGCGCTTGGGCCGCACCGGATCTCGCGTTCAACCATGGCGCGCAGACTCCGGTGACCGACCTCCTGTGGCCGCTGGAACGCAATAGGGAGGTCTGGGGCGGCTACGCGCCCGCGGGTGCGCCGAAGGTCTTCTTCAAACCGGTCGATCTGCCCGCTGAGGTGGCCGAGGCCATGTTCGATCCCGCCTACCGGATTCCCCTGTACGAGACGGTGTTGCATGATTCGATCGTCAACGCCGACCGCTGGGAGCTGTCGTACTACAAGCTGCCTCAGCAGCGGACGATGCGTGCGTTGACCGCGATGCTGAACAATACGCCGCTGAACTTTGTGCTCGACCGCGCGACGCTCGCCGATCACGGCACCGAAATCGCCCGTCTGCAGCAGTTTTTCGCACCGTTGCACGAAAGGGCCGCCACTCTGCCGATAATGAGTTTCCAATGGCTGGCCGACGACCATTCGGTGCAGCGCAGCGTCTTCGGCGACAACGCGCTCACCGTGACAGCCAATTTCGGCTCGCAGACCTATGGCGAGTTGCCCGCAGGGTGTGTGGACGCCACGCTGGCCGGTGACACCACCCCGCGCCGACTATGCCCGGGGCAGTGAACGAATGACACTCCGGATGCACCGGATCACCCCGAGCCAGCGTCGTCGCGATCTCGTGTGTATCGGTGGCGCAGCGGTTCTCACTGTTGCGCTGATCGGACATGAGCGGGTACCCGATGTGTTCGGCATCGGGATCGTGCTGGACAGCGCGTTGCCCTGGCTCGGTGTGGGCATTCCGGTGCTCACACTGACGGCCGCGCTGTGTCGGTCCAAGGTGGGCGCACTGACGGTTCTGGTGCCGCTGATCGCTTGGACGTACCTGTTCGGGTCGTGGTGGGCGACCGGAACCGGCTCGGCCACGGTTCCGTATCCGACACAGGTGAAGGTCGTCACGCAGAACCTCTACGCGGGCAACCAGCAACCGGCCGCCACCGCACGGGCATTGTCGGCGCTCGATGCCGATCTCATCGGTCTACAGGAGTTCTCGGCAGGAAACGCGGATGCCGTGAGCTCGATCCTGGCCGATGATCACCGGTATTACGTGGTGGAAGGAACTGTCGCGCTCTGGAGCCGGTATCCGATCTCGAGGACCACCTCCGTCGATGTCGGTGTCGGTTGGCGCCGCGGCCTGCGCGCCCACGTCGAAACTCCGCACGGAGGTCTGATCGTCTACGTCCTGCACCTGCCGTCTTTTCGGCTCGGTGATACAGCGCAGCGCGATCACGGATTGAGGACTCTGTCACGGAGTTTGGCCTCCGATACGGCCGAGCGGGTCGTTGTGCTCGGAGACTTCAACACCACCGACACCGACCGCCGCTGGCAGGGATTCGCGCCCGGCTACCACGACACCCAGCGATCCGTCGGTTCCGGTCCCGGATTCACCTGGCCGGCAAGGTTTCCCGTCGTCCGGCCCGACCACGTACTCATCCGCGGTATCCGGGCAACCTCGTCGAAGGTGGACCGGACGCCCGGCACCGACCACCACGCCGTGGCGGTCACCCTCGATCTCGAGCTGTGACCGAGTCATAGTCGTTGGACCACTTTCGCCCCGCATTGTCCGAGCCCGCGCTTCTGCCGCATTCTCCAAGGATTTTCGTCAAGGTGCCGACGCGGGTTGTCAGTGCATTGTGTAAGAAATACCTTGTGTAGAAAGCGGAGTCGCAGCGCCACCTCGACGCGGTGAACATAGCCTCGACACTGGATGGCCTCGACCCACCGCGGCGTCCCCGACTCCCGGCAGGTTGGCCTGATCAACGAAGCGGGAGCTGACGGCCGCCGGGTGCTCGGTCGAACTCGTCCCCCAGAACGCTAGCCGCACGGGTGGCCGAGTCGGGCGGTGCTCTGATTCGGGATGCGACGATCGGTCATTCGTCCTTCCCACCCGATTGCCGGGTACGTGTGACCCTGATTCCCCGCGTGCGTAGTTCGATGGAACTGCCACGGGTCGGCAACCTTCCTTGCCGCACTCACCGGACCGGCCGGGTATGGCTGCAGTCATTGACCATCAGCACCCTCGCCCACGCGCTGACGCCGTACCTTCCCCAACCCGACGGCGCCTGATCGATGCCGTGTATCCGAGCTTGATGTCGGCGCGGCTACGGGGTGATGCCGTCGAATTGCATGACCCAGTAGGGGTTGTTCGTGGTGGTGTTCCATTGCGAGACATACAGGGTCACGTCGGTGGGTGAGGTGGATCGGGGGTGGATGTAGCCGCCGTAGAGTTGCGGGAAGGAGCGGACCCAGAACTGCCACCACGGTACGGCGCCGTGGATCTGTTGTCTCGGATTGGTCCATACCTGGTCGATTGCCGCTGCGGTGCGGGTGGAGATGCAGTAGCCGTTGACGTCGAAGTAGGACATGACCCAGGTACCCGCAATGTTTTTCACACTCAGCTCCCCGATGGGTCCCATCCCCGCGAACAACGGGGTGGGGGTCGGGTTGCCCCACTGCCAGGCCGAGCCGTTGTAGCCCCAGTACTGGTAGTCGGCGCGGGTGGCGATCTGTTGCCATGGCACGCGCATCAGGATCGGCCCGTCCTGGTTGTGGGCGCGCCCCCATTCCTTGGAGACGATGTACAGGTAGCCGTCGCTGTTGTTGTTGCCGATGCCCGCGAAGGACTGCATCATGAACGGGCTCCAGCCGTCGTAGCCGTCGCTGCCGTCGTTGCGCCACACCGCTGTGTAATCCGTCCAGGTGGTGCCGTCGTCGTCGGAGTAGGCGAGCCCGCAGAACAGCGCCCCGTACTGGTCGTCGGAGGCGTTCCAGTTGTGGATGCTGGTGTAGGTCAACCAGGTGCGCCCGTTCGGGTCGACGAAGGCGTCGTTGGGGATGCGGGTGACCTCGATCCCGTAGCCGTTGTCGGCGTTGTGGGTGTAGGTGAGGACCTGTTTCGCCTGCGCCCCGCCGGAGGCGCCAGTGAAAGTGGTGGTGGTGTCCGGGATGTTGGAGCTGAATAGCAGGATCGGCGAGCCGAGCCAGGTGCCGGAGCCTTGGCTGTTGCCGGTGAACGTGTCGCCGAACACGAATCCGGACCGGCCTGGTCCGAAGTGGCTGCGGTCGTAAGGTATGCCGAGGTCGGCGCCACCTACCCCGAACTGCTGCGCGGTACTGGCGCTGTACCCGTTGATCGCCGTGCCCCAATGTCTCGACATCGCCGAGGTCCTCCCTGCTCATGCATTCGTTCGTTACTGGTGTCCCTGGGCAAGCGAACGTTGTCACCCGGGCCGACGGCCGGCGTCACCGGCGGCGCGCCGGACGGAACTGGTGCCGCAGAATCGACCACGGCTGGTTAGCTTTCGGCCCCTGTGGATTCGGTCTATGTGGATTCAGCGAGGACGAATCGGGCCCATGCCCCGGCTCGACTGGAGTTGTCGGTCGTCGACCGATACTGGGAAGTCGGACACGTCGGCGAAAAGGGAATCAACCATGACTACCCTCCGAGAAGGACTACCGGACCCTTGGGGAGGACCGGAATTGCGGTGGTAGCTACCGATTTTCCGGTGCCGCGGCCGCGACGTCAGGAGTAGTGCACTACTGTGACCGCGTCGTAATCGGCGATGCCGCAACAAAGCCCCATCGCCGCCCGGCGGGCTAACGGCCGCTGGTGCCCGCCACGACGGCGTGGATCCTCAGTTGTGTGGTGGTCGCCTGCGCGAGACCACATGCTGTCTCGGCGCGTTCGAGGCAGAGCGATACGGTGTTGTCGGGCAGGTAGATTCGCAGCCCGGAGACCGACACCGGTTTGACATTGCTCGGGCGGAATGTTGTGCACGTTTGATCGCGTACGCCAGCGCCGACGCCTGCCCAGCGGGCGCCAACTGAACCGGGCCCGACGAGGCACCGTCCCGCGCGGCGGGCGCGCCGACCGGTGCGCTGTCCCGGCCGGTAGCGTTACTGGCCAAGCTTCGCCGAGAGAAGCCGGCGCCGGAGAGTGACCTGCGGGTCACACTCCACCCCATCGACCTCGGCGGCGGCCTCGAGGGCTCCGTAATGGCGGGTCAGTAGTGCTTCATCGCGGTCGATACACGAAAACCCGGACATGGCCCGGGTTTTCGGAGAGTGGACCTGGGTCGCCCCCGGGTTCAGCGGGTGGCGATGATTGCCGAGCCGTGACCGAAGAGGCCTTGATTCACCGCAATACCTGCGCGGGCGTTGTCCACTTGGCGGCCCTCGGCCTGGCCGCGCAACTGCCACGTGAGCTCGCAGACCTGGGCGATTGCCTGCGCGGGTATGGCCTCACCGAAACAGGCCAGACCACCACTGGGGTTCACCGGCACACGTCCGCCCAATGTCGTTGCGCCGCTGCGCAATAGTTCCTCCGCGCCGCCTGTCTCGCAGAGCCCTATGTCCTCGTACCAGTCCAACTCCAGCGCGGTGGAGAGGTCATAAACTTCCGCGAAGGACAGGTCGGCGGCCCCGAGCCCGGCCTCTTCGTACGCGGCGTACGCGACGGCGGAACGGAACGCGCGCGACGGAGCCTCGACGGCCACGGCGGAGTCCGTCGCGAAATCCGGCAGATCGAGCACGGTTTTCGGGAACGTCGGCGTGACCGTCGACAGCGCCCGGATGCGGACCGGATCAGTGACGCCGTGGCGACTCGCGTACTCCATCGACGTCAACACCAATGCGGCACCACCGTCACTGGTCGCGCAGATGTCCAGCAGCCGCAACGGGTCCGAGACGACCGCCGAGGCGGCAACCTCCTCGACCGAAACCTCCTTGCGATAGCGGGCATACGGGTTGTTCAGGCCGTGCTTGGCGTTCTTCACCTTGACCGCGGCGAAATCGTCTAGCGTGGCGCCGTGCAGCGCCATCCGCCGACGCGCATAGAGCGCGAAATAGATGGGATTGGTAGCGCCGAGCAGGTGGAAACGCAACCAGTCCGGATCGTCGCGGCGTTCACCGCCGACCGGCTGGAAGAAGCCCTTCGGGGTGGCATCCGCGCCGACCACCAGCGCCACGTCACACAACCCGGCCAGAATCTGGGCGCGCGCGTTGGCGATGGCCTGGGCACCAGAGGCGCAGGCGGCGTAGCTGCTCGAGATCCGCGCACCCGACCAGCCCAGCGCCTGGGCGAACGTCGCGCCCGAGACGAAACCGGGGTATCCGTTGCGGATCGTGTCCGCGCCGGCGATATAGCCGACGTCGCGGTGCTCCACTCCGGCATCGGCCAGCGCCGCACGCGCCGCGACCAGCCCGTATTCGACGAAATTGCGCCCCCACTTACCCCACTGATGCATGCCCGCACCGAGGACGGCGACATCGCGATCATTCGTATCAGTCATTGACCGGCCTCCACATCCACACCGTGTGCTCCGCGTCCTCGTCCTCGTACAGCACGCCGAGGGTCAGTTCGACCGGCATGCCGACGGCCAGGTCGTCCACTGTGATGCCGCGCACGACCTGCCCGAGAATCACCATCTGCTCGACCTCGAGCTCCACCGCCGCAACGACATACGGCTCGAACGGATCCGGCGAGACATAGGGCGGGGGCGGCTTGTACCGGGCGTCCGCATACGACCAGATCCGACCACGTGTGGAAAACAGGTACTCGACGAGCTCGGAGCCGTCTTTCGGACCTGCGCACTGCGGGTTCCGACAGGCCAACGTGTTCCGCGGGAAATACGGTGTGCCGCAGGCAGTACAACCACTTCCCTTCAGACGCACGGTGCCGTCGTCCGCAGTGAACCAGTCAGCCACGGCGGGGCGTTGTTCTTTCTGCACAAACCCGACGGTATAGGAACACGTTCTACTTTGGGGCGGAAATCTGCTCCACCGGTGCGCGGGCGGAGGTACGGTGAGACCGGATTGAGGATGCGATGACATCCTCGAGTCGATCTGGAGTACCACAACGCGATGGGCACCAAAGCCATTGAACCGCAGTCGATCCGCAACGTCACGATCATCGGGGACCCCGATGAGACAACACGAGTTGTCCACGGCCTGTTCCGCCGTTTCGCCAAGACCGGGTCCGGCACGGCGGCCACGGTCCACTGGGTGACGGGCCACATCGATCACACGATTCGTATCGCCGAGCTATCGAGCCACGCGCCCATCGCGGCCCTGGAGCGGTCCATCCGGGTAGCCGATGGGGTAATCGCGGTCGTGAACGCTGCCAAGAAGAGCGCCCCGCGACTCGAGACGATACTGCGGGTTGCCGACGACCACCAGGTCGCACGGCTGTGTCTGGTGACCGGACTCGATCATCCCGCCGCCGACTTCGACCGCTGCGTCCGCACGATCGCCGACACGCACGGGGCGGTGCCGTTGACGCTGCAGATTCCTCACGGCCTCGGCACCGAGTTCGAAGGTGTCATCGATCTGGTCCCGATGTGGGCGCTCGAACCGATGGCCGTCGAATTCTACGGGAGCCATTGGAAAGTCGCCGAGCAGTGGTATCGCAACCTCGTGGACACGGTGATGGAACAGGACGCCGCAGATTCGGACGACATCCTCGGCCTGCGAGAGATCCCACCCGAACAGTTGCGTGACCGCGTCCGCTGCCTCACGCGAATCGGCGACGCTGCGCCCGTCCTGTGCGATGCGGCGCCGAGGAGTGACGACATCGCCCCGCTCCTGGACGCCATCGTCCGGTATCTGCCGTCTCCCATGCATGTCTGCCAACCCGAACACGCCCTCGACTATTGACGGACGCTGCCTGCAATCCGACAGGGAATGGACGGTACGCAGGCAACGGGACTGCCCCGAGTTCGGTGGGCCCGAGTACACCTGTGCGCCGGAACCGCTGGCGATCACGCAGCCAGGGGTCGACCTACACGGCGATCAGGTTCGCAAATCGATTGGCCGACAACGGTATTGCGCAATCGATGGGGTCTGTCGGCGATGCCGAGGCCGACGCTGGTGAGCGAGCCGATCGGCCGACGACACACATGGGCGAAGAGAACCGGCAGCTGAAGAAGAGGGTCGCCGAACTCGTATGGCGATGCCGGGCCCGGAAAAACGTTGTCGGTCAACGCATCTCCGCGCGAGCTGGCCCCGGATCCGGTGTGCCGGGTACAGTTCCGGGCCCGGCCCACTCCGCGCGATATCCGCCATACCCTCTTCGGGGCGCTCGCGATCGGCGGTGCCCCGCCGCCGCGGCCCATCGAGTTCGACCAGATACTCGAGGGTGTGCTGGCCGAACGGTTCCGAGTGCTGGTCTGCGATGAGGCGCGGTGGACATCGCCCGAGTGCTTCGAGCACTGGCGGCACCTGTGGGACGACCGGCGTGGTCGTCTGCGACAAGCGACCAGGCCACTCACTCGCACCTGCAAGGCAGTCGGCTCGGCTGTGCAGTAGCGGCGGATAGAGGCGGGACATGTCGGCCTCGCATCCATCGCCCTTTCTGCTACTGCATAATCGTCCGCGGTAGATGGGACGGCATGCTGATACAGCTGTAGAACTGCAGGGTGTAGCCGCGTCCGATGGTCACCATGGTGGGTTCACAGGTGCTTCGGTACGGATGCTCGGCTGGTTCCTCCATGCCTTCCCCGACCGGACGCCAGCTGTAAGTGGCTCCGTCCCATTCGCTGCTGCCCACGGTGAGCAGTGCCTCCACCGGCCCGCCGCACACGCCACACTGCAGTTCGTCGGATTCCGCAGGATCGCGGAAGGTGAAGTGCGCCGGCCATCCACCCAACTTCCAGCCAGGTGCCACGGACAGGTTGTCGCAGTAGTTCACCAACCGCCCTTCGGACCAGGTCTGGTCGGACCAGGTCAGCAGGCGCTCCATCAGTTCCTCGTCAAGGAGGTGGTTCGGAGGGAACTCCCTCACCTGCTCGGGCCGCAACAGGCACGGATCCGGCACATGGTCACTGTTTTCGACGTATGCAGGCTCAGGCGGAGTGATCAGGACTTCCCGAACGTCCGAAGACAGGCGCCATCTCAGCTGTACGGCATCTGAGCACCCCTCGATCTCGTCGGACGGTGACCACAGCACCTGCAGAAGGTCGGTCCCCTCCGGGAACGAAAATCCCGGCACGTCGCGTGCGTAGAGCTGGGCGAGCGGAATCAGCGGGAGCGGCCCCGGCGGTAGCAGTTCCTGCATATGTCCCGCGCTTATCCGGTCGACGACTTCCCGCTCAGCCTCGGTCAGCGCGTTCTCCCCAGGCACCCGGGGGCGCAACCACATCTGCGTAAGAACTGTCCGCAGAGTGCGAATGTCGGAAAGCGTGGTCAGCGGCCGGTGTGGCCGGTACCTCGACTCGTACTCCGGCCAGGGCTCATCCGCCGGCCACAGCAGCGGCCCGCCCACCGAACTGTCGTGGACGGTGGGTGCACCCGGGTAGGGGTGCAGACGGGTGACCGTCCTCGCCAGGGCCGCAAGCTCGGGAAACTCCACGGCCATATCCAACGAGCGCGACGGTGTCGTCGGCGTCATGATCTTTCCTTTCCAAGGCTGGTGCCGTATCCAAGCACACGGAACCGACAGCCTGGTCCGGCTTTCCTGCCAGGGCGGGAGGTCCCACTGGGAGCAGTCCGGCCGTTCTGGCCAGCGCCCATTCCGACGGAAAACCGCCAGTGGGCGCTTCTCCGGTCACCCTCTCACTGTGGTCCACCTGCTCGAACTGCCCTCGCGTCAGCGAAGGCGTGCTCGCAACCTGGTCCGCAGGGTTGTCCTCCCCGACAACGCGCTTGCCGCGGTCGAACAGCGGGCGCGGGCGCACCACGACGAGTGTCAGCCCGGTCAGGCCAGAGAACTTCTCGGCGGCCTCACGAACAAGGCCTGCGCCTTCCGTCGCCGGCCTGTGACATTCTTGCGTCGCCTTGCACAGTGCGAGGCGGCACGAAAATGTCAGGCCTGACCTGCTGCGAGGCCGCATGAGAATGTCAGTGGCGTGAGCTGGGGAAACCGCAGAGCGCTCAGCGGTAGGCCGCACGAAAACACCAGTGGATACCGCACGAAAACGTCAGTGCCACTACAGGAATCCGCAGGTCAGGGTCTGGCGGCGCGTGGTCAGGGTCCGCGTCGACCACGGGCCCGGCCTTCCAGATCCCCCGGCTCGCAGTAGCAGGAAGGTCGCCAGAAAACCGCCGCTGCGGAGCCGGAATCGTGAGAAAGAACAGACTCCATGTGCGGCTGATTCCGCGGACGACGACCTTCCGGAGTAGGAACCCGCACCGGGATGTTCCACCGGCACCTCGCCGTACCAGCCGCCGGGCTCGTCCGGAGGACGAGTGGAATCGGATCGCGGCGGTGGCCTCGCACGGAGCTGCTGCCGGCGTTCACCGGCCGCGTGACGGGTCAGCGGAGGCTGTTGCGGTCCAGCCAGTCGGAGATGGCGGCGGCGAGCAGGTCCGGCTGGTCCTCGGGCGTATGGTGGCCGGCGACCTCGTCGTACTGCTGGATGTCGAGGGCGGAGATCGTCTTCGCGCACCAGTCGATGACGGCGGGTTCGGTCATCGTGCCGTACGACGGCGTGAAGGTCACCATGAGCTTCGGTACGTCCGGGCTGGACGCCAGCCACTCGTCGTACGCTTCGGCGCGCGCGATGACGTCGCTCGGTGTCCCGTCCAGCGGCATCGAGCGTGCCCAGCGCAGCAGCGGAAGCCGACTGTCCCGCGTCGGGTACGGCCGCTGGTAGACCTCCAGGTCGGCGGGGTCGAGTCGGTCCGAGATCGCGCGCAGGCCGTCCCGGACGAATGAGTCGTCCAGGAACATGGACTCGCCGACGCCGTCGGTCCGGATGGCTCGCCACAGGTCCCGACCTGCCTCGGGGAACTCGTCCCAGCTCATCGGCTTGACGATGGTCTCGGTGAACGCGACTCCGCGTACCCGGTCTGGATGGCGGGCCGCCCAGTCGAACGCGAGCGCGCCGCCCCAATCGTGGCCGACCAGCACCACGCGGTCCAACCTCATCGCGTCGAACCAGGCATCCAGGTACCGCGCCTGGTCGGCGAACGTGTAGTCGATCGGCGGCTTGCCCGAGTCCCCCATGCCGATCAGATCCGGGGCGAGCAACCGGCCGGGGCCGACGGCGGGCAGGACATTGCGCCACAGGTACGACGAGGTCGGGTTGCCGTGCAGGAATACGATCGGCGCGCCAGTGCCGGTCTCGCGGTGGTGCATGGTCGAGTCGAGTACGCGGGTGTTGGGCATGGGATGTCCTTCAGAGGTTGAGAGTGAGGATGCGGTTGACCGCGATCTCGATGACTACGCGTCCGGCGGGGGCGGGCGGGGCGCAGCGGTAGCGTCGGTGGTACCAGCGGACGGCGATGGCAACCCGGTCCAGGTCAGCGGACAGGGTGGCGGCGCCTTCGAGCGTCACCCAGCGGAAGCCATCCGGCTGGCAGAGGGCGACGCGCCCGCCGGTCGCCACGTTCCGTGCCTTTCGGGACGTGGCGACCGTCAGGACGCGGGCCGTGCTCGCCGTCTCGTCCCAGGTGAACCGCACCGGTGCGACGTGCGGCGTGCCGTCCGGGCGGATCGTGGTGAGGGTCGCGATCCGCGGCTCGGTGAGGAACGCCTGGACCGTGGGTTTCACCGGAAGGCGGCGGCGGTGCGGGTGGCCCAGTCGGCGAAAGTGTGCGGGGCGCGACCGAGGACATGTGCCACGTCGGGGCTGATGCGCTGTTCGGCGGGCAGCGGGTCGCCGAGGATGGCGAGGGTACCGTCGACGACCGGTTCGGGCATGAATGTGAGCATCTGGGTACGCGCCTCGTCGCGGGTCTGTTCGACGTAGCGCACCGGGGTGCCGAGCGCGGCGCCGATGGCGGCGGCCCGGTCACGCGGGGTGACCAGCTCCGGGCCGGTCAGCTCATACGTCCGGCCGACGTGTCCGTCCTCTCGCAGCGTCGCCGCGGCGACCGCCGCAACGTCGGCCGGGTCGACGGTCGGCAGTCCTACGCTGCCGAACGGTGCGGCGGCGGTGCGGTCGGCGCGGATGGACTCGGCCCACGCGAACGCGTTGGAGTCGAGGCCGCCGGAGCGCAGGATCGTCCAGTCCAGCCCGCCGCCGCGCACCGTGGCCTCGAACATCGCCGCGTGCCCGTACGCCGCCGGTCGCGTGCCGACGCCCTGGGACGACATCAGCACGACCCGCCGGACTCCATTCTCCTTGGCGATGCCGAGGATCGCATCCGGGTCGTTGCCGGCGACGAGCAGGAACAACGCGTCGGCCCCGTCGAACGCGGCCCGCAGACCGTCCGGGTCACCCAGGTCGGCTGCCCGGTGCGGCACGCCGTCCGGCAGCAGCCCGGGTCGGCGGGACACGGCGACCACATCCTCGCCGGCAGCCGTGAGGATCTGGACCAGCTCGCCGCCGACATTTCCGGTCGCGCCCGTTACCACGATCATTGTTACTCCCAGAATTCGTTAGTTAGTTGACTGACTTACACGCAGAATGCTAGCCGAGCCGCGCCGACTTGTCTAGACTCAGTCAGGCGACTCACTCAACTGCGTGAAAACCGGGCAAGCGGGAGCGGCTCACCGCCGCCGCGGCCACCGTCCTGCACCAGCAGGGCGTCGAGAAGACGTCGCTCGCCGACATCGCGCACGTCGCCGACGTACCCGACTACAGGCGCCCACAACACGTCGACCCCGAGGTCATCGATATGGTCACGGACTGACTGAAGGCGCGCTGACGCGGCTGGCATGATCGCGGTGTGAACCTACGATTCGGTATTCAGCTGGCGCCGACGGTGACCGAGCTGCCGCAGCTACGCGCGATGGCCAAGGTGGCGGACCGGGAAGGCCTGGATCTGCTCGGCATCCAGGATCATCCGTACTCGGGCGGGCTGGCCGATACGTTCGCGGTGATCGCCACGGTGCTGGCGGAAACCGAACGGCTGCGGGTGTTTCCGGATGTGGCCAGCCTGCCGTTGCGCGGGCCCGCGATGCTCGGGAAGCAGAGCGCGACCTTGGATCTGCTCAGCGGCGGGCGATTCGAACTCGCTGTGGGAGCGGGCGCGTTCTGGCCCGCGATCGGCGCCATGGGCGGCCCAGTGCGGTCGAATCCCGAAGCGCTCCAGGCGCTCGAGGAGGCCACCGCGATCATCCGGGCCATGTGGCGGCCGGGGACGAAGGCGAAAGTCGAAGGCACGCACTACACCGTGAAGGGCGTGCAGTCCGGACCCGCGCCCGCGCATCCGGTCGGGATATGGTTCGGCAGCGTCGGCCCGAAGGCCAACGCCCTCACCGGGCGTATCGCCGACGGGTGGGCCGCGCCCATCCCGCACTACCTACCGTACGAGAAATGGCAAGCGACACAGGACATCATCTCTGCCGCCGCGATCGACGCGGGACGTAACCCGGCCGACATCACCCGGATGGCACAACTCGTCGGAACGATCACCGACACTCCGGGGCCGGTCACACTGCAAGGTGAGGAACCGATTCGCACCGACGCCGCGGGCTGGGCCCGCATTCTGGTCGATCTCGCCCTGGAAACCGGCTTCGACACCTTCGTGTACTGGCCGGAATCCGCCGACGATACCCAGCTTCGCCGCTGGATCGGTGACGTCGTTCCTTCCACCCGAGCCTTGTGCGCCTGACCATCCCATGTGCCCCACCCGGCATTCGGTTTCCTACGTTGGACACATCGATACGACACCACCCTCGGCGGCACACCTGCCGGGGTGGTGTCGAATTGGCGGCCGAAACCGACGTTGTCGCCGAGCGCGGGCGAGTGACGACGTCGCGACCGCGCGCCCAGGTGGTCATCACCGTGAACGCGGTGAGGCATGCGGGGTCCAGTGGCGCGAAAAGTCGCGCTAAGCCCGTTCTGGGGGTCGGATCGACCGGTTCGGCTGATTGGTGAGCGTTGTTGCGGCGGTGGTGGTTTCATGAGCGGCTGTGCGGGATTAGGGTGCTACGCCGGGGTATGGCCGGTTCGGAGTTCTGACGCGGGTCGAGCTGGAACGGTTCTTCCAGCTCGACGACCAGGATCACGAGCTGATCGCTCAGCGTCGCCGCGACGGCAATCGATTGGGATTCGCCGTCCAGCTAGTGACGGTCCGGTACTTGGGGATGTTCCTGTCGGATCCGCTGGACGTGCCCGCCGATCTGATCGACTACCTGGCCGAGCAGCTGGGCATCGGTGATCCGTCGTGTGTGAAGGCGTACACCGCTCGCAAGCAGACCCGGTACGACCATCAGGCCGAGATCGTCGGCAAGCATGGGCTGATCGAGTTCGCCGATATCGAGGGCGAACTGTCGGCGGGGGTGGCTGATCAGGCGTGGATGACCGGTGACGGGCCCAAGGTTCTGACCGCGGGCGTGGTGCGGTGGTTGCGGGAGAATCCGGCTCGAAGGCCACTACAGCTTCCAGCTGCCAGACCTCGGTGGCCGGCACCGGCCGCTACGCGACCCGGACGCCCCCGAGGACGACGACTGAGCCCGGATCCACCTGCGGGGTTTTTCTGGCCTGCGTGCAGGCTTTACCGGTCATCGAAGTATTGATATCAACTCATCCATCGCGCCGAAAAGTTTGCATTTCGATATCAGGAAACGACTCGAGAAACAACAGATTTCGTTTTCGGCGGTCATGTCCGAGATTTGTTGTCTCTTATATTTCAATGCGAAGGCGTGCCATTCTCTCCATAATGCAAAAAAAGTATCGTGACCTCGATGAATGGCGGAGAACAAAAGTCGGAGGAATTGTCAAGGTTCTCGAAGATATTGGTTGTCCGGCCACTCTCGGTGTACCGTCGATCCGGCGGCCCGATCCCTTATCCGAGCGGGTTTCGTGCTGCCTATTTCCGGCTACCGAATCAGAGGATGTAATCGAATGACAGTCGTGGTGACGGGTGCGACCGGAGCGGTCGGCCGACATGTCGTCCAGCAGTTGATCGACGCCGGCCGGGTGGTGCGCGCGGTCACTCGAAACGCGATGGGGGCCGCGTCGGCCGCGCCGGCCGAGATCGTCGGCGCCGACCTGGACGAGCCCGACTCGTTGACCCGGGCGTTCACCGGCGCGGAGAGCCTGTTTCTGTTGTCCCGCCCGGCAACCGCCGTCGCGGTGGCCCGACTGGCGCAGCGCTGCGGGGTTAGCCGGATAGTCACCCTGACCTCCATCTTGGCCGACCGCGAGCCCGCAGGTGAGCACCACCATCTGCGGGTCGAGCACGCGGTGGAGTCGACGGGCCTGGAATGGACCCACGTCAGGCCGGGGATGTTTGCCTCGAACCTGCTCGGCTGGGGCGAGGCCATCCGCCGGACAGGCGTTGTCCGCGAGCCGTATGCGGACGCGGCACAGACCCCGATCCACGAAGCGGATGTCGCCGCGGTGGCGGCGGCCGCTCTCCTGCACGACGGGCACGCGGGCAAGATCTATCCACTCTCGGGTCCCCAGACCCTCATCAAACCCGAACAGTTGGCGGCGATCGGCGCCGCTCTCGGGCGGCAACTCGACTTCGAGGAGATCGAACCGGATGCCTGGCGCCAAGCGCAGGCTGATTCCGTACCGGGGTTCGTGCAGGACTTCCTGCTTGAGATCTGGGCTCGCAGCACAGAAGCCCCGGAGCCGGTCCTGTCCACGGTCCAGGGGGTGACCGGTCGGCCGGCGCGAACACTCACCGAATGGGCCACCGATCACCGAGAGCACTTCGGCGGTGAATTCCGGTGACATCCCGAACGATCCACGTCGAGGACGTTGAACTGTGGACCGAAAGCCTCGGCGAGCCAACCGATCCGGCCCTACTGCTTCTGTCGGGGGACACGATGTCCTCGACGGGCTGGCCGCGGCCGCTCGTGCTGCGTTTCGTGGCCGCTGGACACCGGGTACTCCGCTTCGACTACCGAGACACCGGCAGATCGACGTGGCGGGAATTCTCCCAAAACCCCTACACCTTCGACGACTTGGCCGCCGATGCTGTCGCGGTGCTCGACGGCTGGGAGGTCGGCGCCGCACACATCGTGGGTTTCGGAATGGGCGGCGGGATCGCGCAACTCCTGGCGCTGGACCACGCGTCGTGGGTGCGGACCCTCACTCTGAGCAACTGCTTCGCGCTCGGAGTCGACTTTTTCGGCAACTGGGAGCGCGCGTTGACCGGCGAGCCGACACTGGACGGGCTGCCCACACCCGATCGAGGGTTCGTCGAGCTGGCCTTCGGTCTGAGCACACCGGGTAACAACATTCGGCAGGTATTGGCCGGCGAGTTCTACGACGAGGCGGAGGTCCGGGCCGCGGAGCAGACCTCGCACAGACATGCGGGCCGGAGGGACACACGACAGTCGCACCCGCACAGCGAAGTTCGTGTCGGACTCGATGGCCGCGGTCCGGACCTGTCCAGAATCGCCGTCCCGACTCTGGTGATCCAGGGCATGCGCGACCCGATAAACCCGCCGCCACACAGTCGTCACCTCGCCGGCCGAATCCCCGGCGCGCGGCTTGTCGAGATCCGGGGAATGGGGCACTCGCTGCCCACCACCGTGCATCACGAATTCGCCGCCGCGGTCCTAGAACACATCGAGATGGCCACACCGCAGCGAAACCACCCCCACCCGACAGAGAGGCAAACACAATGACAAACCTGCTGCACCGCTTCCGTGCCGGCACCGGAAAACTTGGCTGGAACCATCCCAGTGCCACGAACGTGCCCGAGACAATAACCGTGTCCAGCCCCGCATTCTCCGAAGGCGGACCGATTCCGAGCCGCCACGCCGGGACGGGCGTGGGCGACAACATCTCACCACCCCTGAACTGGGACAACATTCCCCCCGGTGCACGGGAACTCGTACTTCTGGTCGAAGACCCCGACGCACCTCTGCCGCGGCCGTTCGTCCACTGCGTCGTCACCAACATCGGGACCGACACTTCCGGCATCGAAGCCGGTGCACTGTCGGTGCCCGCGGACGGTCCGCAGGCACCGTTCACCATCGGCAAGGCGTCGATGGGGAAAACCGGCTACCTTGGCCCCGCACCGATTCGCGGCCACGGTCCCCACCGCTACATCTTTCAACTCTTCGCCCTCGACAAGACGGTAGACCTGGCAAGGCGCCGAGTGACGAAAAGGAGAGTTCTCAAAGCCATCAGCGGCCACGTCATCGCACGCGGACAGCTCACCGGCACCTACGAACAAGCCTGAACCACTCGTGTGACCTCTGGCCGTTGTTACGGAGGGACATACCCCGGCCGGGCGGGCGCTCCCTCGTGACGTGCCCGCACGGCTCAGGCCGCGGACTGTGACTGTAGGCCGACCGGCTACGAATCACTGGGAGCGGCGCCCGTGTTCTGGGCGCTCACGGCCAGCAGCAAGTACCTCGACGGGAATCCATCCCCGACCCTGTCGGGTATCCGACTCGCCGCGCTGATCAGGCTGATCAGAGGGCCTCCGAAGGCGCATAGTCCACGTCCTGCCCTGGGGGTTCAGGGGTAGGAAACCCCGAGTATCCGCGACCCCATTCCGAGAGAACGTTCTCCCTGGCTGATCGGCTTGACCCCGGCAACGTCGATCAGGGAGGTACTAGCCCCCGACGGCACTCACCAACCGGCAGCACCCAAGTTGCTGAGGCACCAAAATTGGCTGATACCAACATCTTCCGCGCCAGTGTGGTGTCAAATTGCCATTGATCGGCCTTTGTTCGATGTAACCAGTCAGGAGTGCCCGCGTGCCACGTGAAATCGATTCGGCTGTCTTCCCGCATCTGGATGCGGACTTGGACCGCGTCCGTGACGTTCTCGGCCCCGTGCAATTGGAGGGCAGGCCCGAACTGGCCGCACTCACCGACGAAGGGCCCGACACCTCTCGCCGTCTGGTCCGCCCTACGTTGACCTTGTTGTCGTACTACATGCTGACCGATCCCACGGTCCCGGCCGAGGACCGGGTGGTGCGCGCCGCTGCTGCCGTCGAGTTACTGCATCTGGGTTCGCTCTACCACGACGACGTCGTCGATCACGCGTACGAGCGTCGAGGCCGTCCCAGCGCCAACGCGGTGTGGGGTTCGCATATGGCCGTATTGGGTGGAGACTCCGTCATACTCACGAGCGTGCGCATGCTGGCCGAACTCGGCCAGCGCGAAGTTCTCGCGGGGGCGAGCGCAGGTGAGCAGATGTGCGCGGGCATGGTGATCGAGGCCGCCGACCTCTACGTAGCCTCCCGCAGCGAGCAGTCCTACCTGGACGCGATCGACGGCAAGACCGCGGCGGTGCTGTCGCTGGCATGCCGGGTGGGCGCGATGCAGGCCGGCCGCCACGAGGATGAAGAAGAGGCATTGGCCCGGTTCGGTCGACACTTCGGGCTGGCCTACCAGCTGTATGACGACATCCTCGACCTGACCTCGACCGCCGAAGAAACGGGCAAGCCCGTCAACGCGGATCTGCCCGAAGGCATCTACACACTGCCCGTGATCCGCGCCGCTGCCCGCGACCAGGACCTTGCCAACATGCTGCGCAGAACAATGATGCGTGAGCAAGCCGTACATGCCCAAGAGCTCGTCATCGCCTCCGGCGCCGTGGACGAAGCACAAGCGAGGGCCGATGAATTCATGGACCAGGCCGCCGGCCAGCTCGCCGCCCTGCCCGTTGCACTGAGCGCCCGCCACGCAATGACCGCCTACGCCCGGTCCATACTCGACCGGCGAACTTCTGGCCCCGCGGTCCACCGGCAGTCGACACAGCCACCCGGGGCTCACAGCGATGCGCTCCCGCCGCAGGTCGCGCAACGGTTGAGGAGCTGGATGGTGGACACCGGCCTTGTCGTCTCCCCGGGCGAGGCCGACTACCACCGGTGGACAGGAGCGATCCGGATCCCGCGACACTGGGCCCCAGCAGTGGACCCGGCTGTTGAACAGACCGCCTACCGCATGGCCGTGCTGCTCCTTGCGTGGGACGACCTGTTCGAGGATCCGCAGCTGACCGACCCGGAAGCCGTGACCGCGCTGAGGCGTGGCATGGTGGCAACACTGCGCCAGGACCCGGAGAAGCCGTGGAGGCTCGGCGCGATCCCGACGTCGTGGGCGAGTTTGTGGCCGCGGCTGCGCGAAGGCCGGAGCGCCCGCTGGCAGGAGCGGTTCCTCGACGGCCTCGAGGAGTGGTGCGAAGCCTGCGAACGCGAAGCGCACCACCGCATCAACGGCTACATCCCGCCCACGGCCGACTACCTGCCGCTGCGGATGTCGACCAGCGGGATCGAAACCGCCCTCGCGTGCATGGAGGTGCACCAGGGCCGGGAACTGCCGCCGAAGCTGCGCAACCACCCCGTGATCCGCCGTCTCGAGGAACTCGCCTTCTGGGTGACCTTCGTTGAGAACGACCTGGTGGGATTGGATCAGGACGAGGCCGACCAAGTCCCCTACAACCTGGTGCGGGCGGTCCGTCACGAGACCGGCTGCACCCGCCGTGAAGCCGTCGAGCAGCTGCAGCGCCAGGTGGCGGATCAGCGTGCCCAGCTCGAGGCGCTGATCCGCTACGTCCCCGCGCTCCTGCGCGTGCTTCCCGGACTGTCGGGCCAGGGGAAGGACTACGCGGAGATATACAGGAACATGACGAACGTGGGGCTCTGGGCGCGTGAGAGCGATCGGTACGAGCAAACCTCGTCTTCCGCGGCGCCGGACTTGGAACGCTTGCGCCGTGAGATCTACTACCCGGCCACCCAACCGGCCCCTATCGCGCCGTAAGCCGCCGCAATCGGCAAAGCAGGGTGTCCCGCGCGCGATACACCGTGGTGGTCGCGCGGGACACCCTCTCAGTGCTTCGTCGGCTGTCCGGACTTCGTCGGTCCGGGGAGGCGGATCCACATCGTGGGTCGAAGAGACGAGCGGGTGCGCAGATGGAAAGCGACCAGCCCGAGCAGGGCGCTCGCGGTGAACCAGACCAGTTGCACGGCAAAACCCGCGAATGAGGTGGTTTCGGAGAAACCGGCCGCGGTCGAAGCCTGCATCGCCCCGTAGGAGGGCAGCCAGCGCACGAAGTCGCTGTCCGCCCCAGCGCTGGCGATGGGGTTCTGCACCGCCAGGTCGAAGCAGGTGATCATCGCGATGGCGAACATCCCCTCCACCTCGCGGCGCAACAGCGCCCCGAGACCGACACCCAACGCCCCGTAGGTCATCGCCGCGCCGAAAAGCGCCGCAGCGAGCAGGACAGGCCGGCGAGGCGACCAGTAGCAGCAGATCACCGCGGTGGCGTACGCGCAGACCACCACCGAGGCCACCACCAGGCAGGCAATCTTCGCCAGCCCCAAAGCAACCCGGGGATACCCGGCCATCGACAGACGCCGGTCGAATGCTCCGCTGCTGAACGTTGCCGCGAACATCATGAACCCGATGATCAAGCAGACCGCCGTCAGCGCACCACTGATCTGAGCGAGCTCATTGCCGTTGGCACGCAACACCAGACCGGTGCCGCGAAGCCGGAACGGCACCTCGATATCGGTGACGGCCACGCGAACCAGAGTGATCGAGGCGGGGATGAAGGCAGCCACCAGCAGCATGGCGAACCGGTTACGAGCATGCTCGATGAGGCCGTAGCGCGTGGCGATCAGAAACAGCCGCACACCCTCGCTCATCCGGCCTTCTCCTGTCTGCTGTGTAGGACACCCTCGTGCAACCGCCACACCTGATCCAGCTTGTCGGTGTCGTGGGCCAGATGCGAGACGATCAGAACCGACCGGCCGGTGTCACGGAACTCGGCGACCAGATCCCAGAAACGCAGATACGTCTCCCAATCGAAACCCTGATACGGCTCATCGAGCAGCAAAACCTGCGGATCATGCATCACCGACAGCGTCAAGTTCAGCTTCTGCCGCGTGCCGCCGCTCAACGTCGCGACCCGCTCACCGGCATAGTCAGAGAAACGCAAGATCTCCATGGTCGCCTCGGCCCGCCGCAAGTCCGGGATCGCATAGGCCGCGGCGAAGAAATCCAGGTGCTGACGAACCGTGAACGCATCGTTCAACACCACCTGCTGCGGGCAGTAACCGAACCGCCCACGATGCCGGACCACCCCCCGATCCGGTCGCAGCCCCCCGGAGAGGACCTTCAACAACGTCGACTTGCCCGCGCCGTTCTCACCAACGATCCCCACCAACATTCCGGCCGGCAACACGAGGTCGATACCACGCAACACCGACCGCCTGCCATATGAATGGTGGACGTCCTCCACTTCCATCAACGCCCCTTACCTGCCATCGACCCAGAAGCCTGGCAACCATCCGAATGCTACCAACAAACAACGAAAGCCCATGCCAGGACGGCCAATTCGCGGCACGCACGCCGCCGACAGGGCGGCCGGCCGCCCAGGATGTTGGATTTCAGCTCCAGCTAGTGGGCTTCGATCGATGACCCGGCGCGAACGCACACGTCAACTCTCCCAACACATCCGGCTTGACATCCGACCCAAGCCGCTTACTGAGCGGAGATGGGGCGAGTCGTATGCTTCCGACGCCAGCCGCGGACGCCACCGGCCGTTCTCCGAAACAGCCCCGGCCGCAGCGGCCCCTTCTCTTCAACCCAAGTGACGCAGCAGCCGCGGCTACCGGCAGCTCACGACGGCCGCACTGCCGGGGTGCCCAATCCCGCATAGCCAGGGAGGGCTTTCGGTGATGCACCCATACGACGAGAACGGGCCAGCAGACGCAGGCACCCACCTTCCCGTCATGGTAGGGGCGGCGGATGATGGCGCCCCCGAGTCTCGACGTCGTCCAGACGCTTGTGGAACACGCCGATCACAAACGCTATATACGAATCGATCCACATGCGTGACAGGTTCAGCAGATCGGCGGAGTACAGATACACACGTACCAGCCGATGCTCCGAACTGCCGGTATCCAGCGCCGTACCCACATGGTCGGCCCATTCCTCGAACCGCTGTGTTCGCCCCCGGCAGGGCCACTGTCGCAGAGGTCATCGGTTAGCGCGCCAACGCCACTGCGGCGGCTATGTGCGGCAGGCTCTCCGGCGGAGCCAAGCCCCACAGCGGCCCCAGCCCTCGAAATACCTGGGCAGGAGATACCGCGCTGCGGCCGAAAAATCGGCACGCGCCGTGTCGCCCTGTACTCCTGCTACATCCAGACAACGTCGCCACGTCCGCATGGACACGCCCCTGAGAATAGCTGTTACGCAAGGGAATTCGACTGTACCCAGGCATGCCCACCGGCGCTGTGGATTCAAGGATGTTTCCGGCCCAACGCGCTGAACGAGATTCACCGCGGAGAGTGCCGAAGCGCAGCTCTACCGCCGAGAGCTGAACGAAGTTTGCCGGTGCCTCGATCAGCTCCGAAATAGATTCCCGCAGCTCGACTTCAGCGCCGATTAGGCGAACTCGACGCTATGCGCTCGACCGAGAACTTGCGCGCGCCACGCTTCGGCCTGCTTCCTCTCGAATGAATTGACCTGCCTGCTGCAATGCGTCGGATGCTTCGGGCAGGAAAGACCAGAAGATGTGGAAGTTGTGGGTCTCGACCGGGTAGAGCTGAAGACGGACATCGACACCGTGTTCGCGAGCGTGGTCGACCAGCTGGTGGGCATCGACGAGATGGGGGTCGCCGGTGCTCGCCTGCACCAGCATCGGCGGCATGCCGGTCAGGTCGGCCAACAGCGGGTTGACGACCGGATCGTCGTCCGGGTGACCGGCCAGGTAGTCGCCGACGATGCGCCTGCGGAACTGGCTCGCCGAGACGGTGTCCGCCTGCGCCTGCTGCGATCGCGCCACCTCCTCGTGGCAGTGCAGATCTATTCCAGGGCAGAGCATTACCGTGGCAGCGGGCATCGGTAGCTGCTGTTGTTCGAGGCGTGTCAGCGTGGACATCACCAGGTGCGCGCCGACAGAGTCGCCCACGATGGCGATCTGGTCGGGTTCGGTGCCACCGTCGAGCAGCCATAGGTAGGCGCGCAGCGCGTCATCGACGGCCGCGGGGAACGGATGCTCTGGCGCCAAACGGTAGTCCGGCAGGAGGGTGGTGGTGTTCGCAGCGGCGGTGAGAGCACCGGCCAGCGAACGATATCCGAACGCGGATCCGGCGATATAGCCACCGCCGTGCAGGTACAGCACGGTGATGTCGGCGGGCTGCTGCGGCCTGAGCAGCAGGCTGGACACCCCGTCCGCGGTGATAGGCCGCACAGAAACCTCCGGCGGCGGTGGAAACTGCGCGTGCAACTCTTCGTATGCGTCACGGAGCACTGGCAATTCGGGATCGGGATCCCCGAGCGGCTCCCAGTACTTGGAGATCCGAGCCAACAGCTCACCGCCGACAGATCGGGTCGCCACTACCGCTTCGTCCACGTCACCGAGGATCCGCCTGGCCCGTTCGAGCAACGCGTCGCCCGCGACTGTGAGCTCGACCTGATGCGTAGTGCGGCGCAACAGATCACAGCCGACGAGTCGCTCGAGCGAACGGATTTGCCTGCTGAATGCGGGCTGCGATATATGCAGCTTGGCCGCGGCCCTGCCGAAATTCAGTTCGTCGGCCACGGTGACAAACGACCGAAGGTGGCGCAACTCGATCGCGTCCGGCGCTTTCGGCATATGTGACAGCGTCCCCGCCGCATCCTCGCTGCTCATGACATGCAGTATCGTCTATTGCCATCCGTGGGTGGTTATGTCGCTGACGCAAGACTGCCATGCCCATTCGGACCTTCCTTCTCGCCCACACCGGATGCGAACGTTGTCGGGTGACATCTTCACCAACCGTTTGCCGGGTAGCCGAGGTGCGGCTGCGCCGCACCATCGGATCCCGTAGCACTCGGATCTATTGGCCCTCCCCCACCGGGCCACCGCGGCCGCTGCTGGCGCTGTTCGACATCGGCACGCCGAGCGACACCGCGGATTTCGACGTCCACTGCCGGAATATCTGCAGCGCATCCGATTTCATCGTCTTGTCGGTGCGCTACGCACCCGCGTCCTGGAGCTTTCGGTCGGTCATCGTGCCGGACGCGATGAGCGTGCTGCAGTGGGCCGCCGATCATGCCGCGGAGCTGAACGCGGACCCGGCTCGTTTGCTCGTCGGCGGCGACCACGCGGGTGGCCCGCTCGCCGCCGCCGTCGGCGAGCTCGCCCACGAGCAAGGGTGGCCGCCGATCCTCCGAATCCATGACCTACGACAACTCAGGAGAACCCCATGAACAACCGCACCGTCCGACGCAGTGTTCTGATCTCCGGCGGCAGCATCGCCGGGCTGACGCTCGCGTATTGGCTGCGCCGCTATGACTTCGACGTCACCGTGGTCGAGCGAGCTCCCACACCGCGCCCCGGCGGGCAGGCCGTGGATCTACGCGGCGTCGCCAAAGAAGTCGCCGAGCGGATGGGCATCATGCCGGAGATCGATCGGGCGCGCGTCCACGAGAATGGGCTGGCCTATGTCGATAAAACCGGCGCATGGAGCGCGAGAATGCCCGCCGAGCTCTTCGACGGCGAAGGCGCGGTAGCGGGGATCGAGATCCTGCGCGGCGATCTGACCGAAATCCTCTACGCGGCCGCACAATCGGGTGTCGAATATATCTTCGACGACACGATCACCGATATGCGTGAAGTGTCGGATGGCGTTGTGGTCTCCTTCCGGCACCGCGCATCACGCGTATTCGATGTGGTCGTCGGCGCAGACGGTCTGCACTCAACCGTCCGCAAGCTGGCTTTCGGGCCCGAGGCCGACTTCGTCCATCATCTCGGCGCGTACATGGCCTACTTCACCGTCCCGGTGGACGGGCTCGGGCTCACGGATTGGTTCCAGCTGCACAACGCACCCGGCGGCAAACTCGTGGCCGTCCGGCCCGAAGGACCGTCCACCGCCAAGGCGATGTTCGGTTTCAAGGCAACGGATTTGGTCTACGATCGGCACGACGTCGAGGGGCAGAAGCGGATCCTGGCCGAGACGTTCGCCGAAATGGGCTGGCTCGCACCGCGATTGCTGGCCGGAATGGAGCACGCGCCGGATTTCTTCTTCGATACCATCAGCCAGACCCGAATGGACGATTGGTCGCGTGGGCGGATCGTGCTGGTCGGCGACGCGGGCTACTGCGGATCACCGCTCTCGGGCAATGGCACCGCCATGGCGATGGTCGGCGCGTATGTCCTCGCGGGCGAACTCGCCCGGTCTCGAGGCGATCATCACTCTGCATTCACCGGGTATCAGCAGCAGCTGCGGCCGTATGTCACCGAGTGCCAGAAGCTGCCGCCCGGCGGCGTCAACGGGTTCCTCCCCAGCAGTCGCGCCGCCATCCGGATGCGCAACCTGTCGGTGCGGATGTTCACCTCGACGCCGCTGCGCGGATTGATGGCCAAGTCCATGCAGAAGGCCGATTCCATCGTCTTGACGGATTACACCCTGTTCGAGCCTGCTCGACAGCCTGCAGCCTCGAACATCCCACCAACGTCTTCTTGAAAGAAGACATGCTCATCGACCCCATCGACAACTGGCTCGCAGAGGTATACGCCCGCCGAGCCGGTGTCGACAGGGGCCAGCACGCGAACGAAACCGAACGAAAACCTGCGACCGGGCGAATATCACCGCAGGTCAACAAGTGTCGGCCCCGCGCACGCGGGGATGGTCCTTCTCGACGCGGCGCGCGAGGTACAGCAGGTCAAGTCGGCCCCGCGCACGCGGGGATGGTCCGACCTGGTACAGAGGGCCGAGGATTTCCGCGCTGTCGGCCCCGCACGCGGGGATGGTCCGGAGACCGCGAATGTCGAACCGTTTCTGGCGGTGTCGGCCCCGCACACGCGGGGATGGTCCCGGTTCGCGGCGGTGGAGCAGGAGACCTCCTTCGGAAATCCATCCACACCTCACCGCGGGGCAGCCCGTGGCACGTCACCTGTGGCAGACCATCCGGCAACCTTCCCGATCCGCGGCCAACTCAATCGCTAGCTCGCATCCGGTGTCGTCGGATATCGTTGTGCACCAGGCGGTTCAGTCATCCACGCATGGTGTCTTCGCTGCGCGACGCGAGCCGCTGAGAGACCAGTTGATTGTCTTTGGATCGGGCAGCGCCCATCGAACGCAAACCGTTGGTCGCCGCCGCTTCCGACGGCCTCGGGGGCGATTTCGCGCAGCTCGTCGAGGATGGCACATTCGTCTGACTTGATCGGCATCGTTATCCCTCTGAATCCGCACACGCCCGACCGCGGCTCATGGACCGCCCCGGAGTGGATATGCAAGGTGACCTACCGTTCGGTTGCTCGCGTCGAGTTTTCTTGTTGGGCGCGTTGCAGAGCCGTCGCTGCGGACTGCAACCCGACTTGGAATGGCCCTATGCCGCGGCGATGTTCCACGACATAGGGATCACCGAGCCGTATCGCACCTCAGCCCTGCGCTCCGAGATCGATGGCGCCAACGCGGTGCGCGACTTCCTGCTCGAGCGCGGCGTCGCTGAAGCCGATGCCCGAAAGGTCTGGCTGGCATCGCATCGCACACCACACCTAATGTGCCGGAATCTGGCTAGTGGCCTGACCTGCACACCGCGATGCCTTACAGGATCGTCAGTTTGATGCGGGCCCAGGCGTTGTTGCCGTATCCGCGGGGATTCCATATGGATGCTGGGGATTCGGGTTGTGTGGCTCCGGCGTCATCCCAGGCACGCGCGGTGATGTTCAGTGGCCCGGGTCGCATGTCAACGGTCAGCGACCACGGCCGCCACGCCCACCGGCTGGGTGCCGGGTGTAGGTCGGCCTGCCGCCAGCTGCGGCCGTCGTCGACGGAGACATCGACCCGTCCGATGCCGTGGCCGTCGCCGGCGATTGCCCATCCACGAACGGTACGGGAGCCACGCGGAATCTGATCGCCCTCGGTGGGCACGAGGATGTCGCAGTTGAGCGCCAGCGACGATAGCGAGATGCCCTCACCCGGTGCGACCGCCTCTGGGTCGGCCTCGGGCGGAAGAATACGGTAGTCGAGGGCCTGAAAATAGTTCTGTGATGGGACGGATTGTACGGTGACGGCGGTGACCCATTTGACGCTGCGAGCCCCGATGTAGCCAGGCACCACCACACGCACCGGGCCACCGTGAACGCGCGGAAGTGGCTGAGAATTCATCTGCCAGGCCAACAACACCTCCTCGCGGAGCGCCTTGGACAGCGGGATAGAGCTGCCGTAGGACTGGACCGGCCGGGCCTCTTGGGCCACGTCGGGCGCAGCGAATGCGACGTGCAGTCGGTCATCGTGGTAAACCCCGGCCGCCTGCAGTACATCGGCCAGCCTGGGCCCGGCCCACTCTGCGGTCGAGATCGCGCCGTGTTCCCATGGCTCCTTGCCAGGGATCGGGCGCACCGCCAGCAGTTCAGCGCGCCGATTGCCGGCACACGCCAGCGTCGCTACCACGCTGTGTTGCTCAAAACCAGTCGTCAGCTGGGCGTAGGTCACGGTGAGCGGATTGTCCACCCGTCCATCGACGCCCAACCGCCAGCGCTCGGTGGGGATGTCGGGGAACGGACCGTGATTGCGCGCATAGAACGCGTCCACCGCGGTGATTTCGCTGCTGGCCAGCACCGATGGCGGCGGCTCGGCGTTGAACGGCAGCCGTCCCCGCACAATCATGTCCTCGCGCTTACCCCACATCTCACCGCCCCGCCAACGAGTAGTCGCGGACTGCGACTTCAATCCTATAGCCGGTTGAAGGAGATCTGCTTGTAGTCGACTCCGAGGCGGCGCGCGGTGTGCGTCGGCGCAGGAGAAGCCGCTGGCGAGCAGCATCTTGCCGCGGCCAAGGCCGGTGCCGGGCACCTGGTTCCGCTTGAAGTTGGCCACCTGCTCGATGATCATCGCCGCCATCAGCACCCCACCGACACCTAGCGGCGCGAAGGGCTTCTGCTGCCGACGGCGGTTCCGGCGGTGAACACCAGGAAGAAGGTGCCGATCGCCTGGACCGCATACTCCACAGCCGATCGTGGTGTGCAGGCGCTATCGGATGCGCATGGCCGCGAGAAACCAGCATTCAGACTGGAGAACGCGGCGGTCAGGACCACCAGGTTCATCACCGAATCCGCTCCTCCGACACCGAGTTTCGAGAAGAAGGTGACGAACGGGCCGACTCCCGGCGCAAATGCCGTGTACGGCAACAAGAGTCCCAGCAGCACCAGCGAACCGACGTAGCACACCGCGATTCTGGCGATGACCGAATGGATCGCCCGCGGCATGATCTTCGCGGGGTCGTCCGTCTCGCCTGCCGCCGTGCCGACCAGCTCCACCGCGGAGTAGGCGAAGACGAGGCCCGTGGTGACGGTCACCAGCGGCAGCAGGCCGGTCAGGAACAGACCACCGTGGTCGGCGATCACACCGACGCGCGTCGTCTGCACCTGGAGGGTGAACCGGCCCGCGAGGAAGACCTCGCCCACGATCAGGAATGTCACCAGCGCCGCGACTTTGATCAGCGCCGCCCAGAACTCCATCTCGCCGAACCACTTCACCGACACCAGATTGATCGAGACCACGGTCCGAATCTCGGTGTCAGTGACGCCGGTGTTCATCGACGGCTCCGAAGCAACCGCTGTTCGCACCGCGGACGCCTGACTATGTCAGGGCCCGTTTCCGCCAACGTCCACAGAATCTATCCCGTTAATCGGACACTCCTGCCACACTTCGGGTCGCTGGCCGATCAAGTCCAGGTGCCGACGATGGTTGCCGCCGGTGTTCAGGGTTGCCTGTCGAAGGTGTACGTGAGGGTCAGGACGCCGTGACGGGCCTCGGTGGCATGTCCGGACAGCCCGGCGAGGTCGGCCGTGCCCGAGTGCGGCACCACGGTGCCGACGGTGCTTCGGTCGTCGCCATTGGCCAGGCCGCCGTGTTGGATCACGAAGGTGCCCTGCCGGCCCTCCAGGATCGTGTTGATGTGTTCGGAGGCGACGTGCCTGCGCCCGTGGCGCCCTGTGCGGTGAGAACCTCGGCGATCCCAGTTCCCTCCAGACCCGGTCCTCGCGGCCGTCTGCCTTCGTCGGCTTCCGCCTGAGGCGGTTCGATAGCCGCAATGCGGCGAGGTCCCAGGTTCGCCCGGGTTGACGAGAGGGCCGGGCGCCACGCAGGATCGATCGTGAGATGAGCGATTCATGCTGGTAGGACTATTGGGTCCGGTGATGGTGGAGGCCGCGGACGGGACGAGGGCGTCGGTCGGGGGGCCGCGGGTACGGGCATTGCTGGGGTTGCTCGCGCTCGAAGCCGGGCGAGTTGTTCCGGTGACGCGACTGGTGGACGGGGTGTGGGGAGAGGACCCGCCGGCGGGGACAGGGAATGCGTTGCAGACCTTGGCGAGTCGGTTGCGCGCGGCGGCGCCGGGGGTGGTGCGGAGGGATGGGGGCGGGTATGTGCTCGAACTTGCGTCCGAGGACGTCGACGCGCATCTGTTCACGCGTGAGGTCGAGGCGGGGCGGACATTGCTCGCGGCCGGGGAGACAGAACGAGCCATCGCGCGCTTCGATACCGCGCTCGCGTTGTGGCGCGGGGAGCCGTTGATCGATGTGGGCGAATCGGACGTATTGCACGCTGCGGCACTGCGATTGACCGAACAGCGGCTCGAAGCGGTTGAACTGCGAGCGGACGCCTTGCGAGCCTTGGACCGAGGCAGCGAAGTATTGCGTGAGCTCCGCACGGAAGTCGCGGCACATCCGTTCCGTGAGACGCTCGCCGCGCGACTGGTGCTGGCACTGGCGGCAGCGGGGCGCACATCCGAGGCGATACAGCAGTTTCAACGCACCGAGGCCCTGCTACGGGAGGAGCTCGGCACAACACCCGCCGAGGTGCTGCGCTCGGCCCTGGCCGAACTTCACACCAACGCACCCCATGATCCCACCGTCGACGGACCTGTCTCCGAGACGACGTCCGGATCGGGTCGTACGGGAGTTGTGGCAGCATCCCGGACCACCGGGGCATCGAAGGTGTCCGCGCCACTGCTGCCCAGGCGTCGCACCAGCTTCGTCGGACGCGGACACGACGTGGACGAAGTGCGGCAGGCGTTGCGCGAGTCCCGACTGGTGACACTGTCGGGTAGCGGGGGCGTGGGTAAGACTCGGCTGGCCGCCGAGACGGTCGGGGCGCACGCCGTGGACTGGGTGGATGGCTACGCCTTCGTCGAACTGGCCGGACTCGAGCGAGAACGAGCCGGCCGACCTGCCGTGACCGCGGTCGGAGTGGCGATAGTGAACGCGCTCGCCGGGTTCGAGCGACCCGACGAACTGTGCACGGAGTGGGCCGAAGTACTGGAGCGGACGCTGTCCGGCCGCCGAATGCTGTTGGTACTCGACAACTGCGAGCATGTCGTGGAGGCGACCGCGCGCCTGATCGACGATCTATTGCAACGGCTACCCCTGCTGCGGGTCCTCACCACGAGCCGGGAGCCGATCGGCGTGGACGGCGAGCGACTGTATCCGGTCCGGACCTTGGACCTGCCCGAAGCCGACGTGGAATTCCCGGCGGCAGCCGCATCGCCCGCGGTCCGGCTGTTCCTCGACCGCGCCACCGCGGCCCTCCCGGATTTCGCGCTGTCCGAAGGCAATTCCGCGGATATCCGTGCCATCGTGCGCAGCCTGGACGGCATGCCGCTGGCCATCGAGCTGGCCGCCGCTCGCGTGCGGAGTCTGCCGCTGCCGGACCTCAGCGCGCGGCTCACCGATCGCTTCCGTTTGCTCACCAACAGCACTCGTCACGCGGTCCCGCGTCATCGCACCTTGCACGCGGCTGTCGCCTGGAGCTGGGAACTGCTCACCGATGCGGAAGCCGCAGCAGCCCGGCGTTTTTCGATTTTCGCGGGCGGCGCGACATTGGACGCCATCACCAGGGTGTGTGGTCCGGACGCCATCGACACGGTCACCTCACTGGTGACAAAGTCGCTGGTGGATTTCGACGGACAGCGCTATCGAATGGCGGAGACCATCCGAGCCTATGCGACCGCGGAATTGACCGCAGTCGGCGCGGCGGACGAGGCCGCCCGCATCCATGCCGACTGCTTCCTGGAGTTCACCGACGCCGCCGCCCCCGGATTACGCACTGCCGCACACCCCGATTGGCTTGCGCGTCTGATCGCCGAACACGCCAATTGCGAAACCGCGCTGCGGTGGGCGCTGGACGCGGGCGACGGCGAGCGCGCGGTTCGCCTGTACGGGAATCTCGTCTGGTACTGGCTGCTGCGCGGGTTGCACGGCGACATCTCCGAACGCCGCCGCGAGGTCCTCGCCCTGCTCGGCGACACACCGCCGCCGGGGTGCACCGGGGCCTACCTGGCCTGCCGGTACGGCGAGGAGCTGCTCGCGTACTTCACCAACATCTGGTGGGGCCAAATCCGGGAGAACACAGGGCAATTCGAGCGACTGACCCGTGCGGCCCTCACCGAGGATCGGCCCCCGCACCCGATGTTCGTGCTCATACTGGCGCTACGTGACCTGCTCGGCGACGACGACAGCCTGTTGACCGCCTGCACCACCTCCGACGATCCATGGCTACGTGGAAATGCGCTGATAGCACAAGGTTTCGATGAACTGGGCGGCGACCATCCGGCCCGCGCCCTGCCCACGTTGGAGGCGGCGCTGACCTGCCTGAGCGCGCACGGTGACGCCCGGTCACACAGCCGCGCCCTGATCTCCCTGGCCAGCTACCGGACCCGGATGCTCGGCCTGGACAGCGCCCGCCCGCTGATCGCGCACGCGCTGGAACTGCTCAGCGCCGACCTGGGCGCCGGTGAGCGCATCGGCGTGCTGCTCTTCGCGGCGGAGATGCACCTGGTCGGCGGCGATACCGACAGCGCGGCAACCTATCTCGACCGGGCCGAGCCCCTGATCACCCCGCACATCATCCCCGCACCTGGGCGCTTCCTGGCGGCGACGCAGGCGCACCTGGCGCACCTGCGCGGCGACAACGACCGCGCGATGGAACTGTTCCGGCGGATGTCCGAGCAGCCGCTCCCCGCCGGCCCGCCGCCCGCGGGACGCCACGATACCGTCCGCTTCGTGAACCCGGTCTTCGTGAGCACCGTGCACGCGGCGACCCTGGTCGCGGCGGGGCAGCCGGACGACGCGCTGCGAGAGCTGGCCATGCCTCGCGATCTGGCCGCCCAGACCTCGGCGGCGCTGCTGGCCGAGGTCGGTATCGGTTACGCCCTGGTCGCGCTGGCGAAGGATGCCCCGGGGCGCGCGGCCCGCATTCTCGGCGCCACCGACCGGATCAACCGCAGGGCCGGGGTGATTCGCATCGGCCCGTTCCGGCGGCGGGCGCTCGACCAGGCGGAAGCGGCGCTCGGGCCCGTGCGCCTGGGCGCGGAATTCCTCGCGGGCGCCCGGCTTCCGGACGAGGCGGTGCTCGAACTGCTGCGTACCGTTCGCTGACAACGACTGTCAGCGAACGGTACGGGCAGCACTGGATGCTCTGGACGCGTATCCCCCCGATCCAGGAGTGTTCATGTCTGTTCCCCAGAACACGGAATCAGTTGTTTCCGTGCGTAGTTCCCGCCGACCCGGCGAACGTCTCGGCACGGCCGGCGCCGTACTGGGTGCCGCGTTCATCATTGCCGTCGGCGCCGGTTATTTGCTCGCCCCACAGGCAATGGCCCCGGGGTTCGGCTTCACTGATTGGCCGCACGGTGAAGCCAACGGTTTCCTGAACGTCAAAGGCGTCCGCGATGTGGTCTCCGGCCTGATCTTGCTCGCCTTGCTCGCGGCCGGGCAGCGTCGCGCCGTCGGCGTCGCCACGCTCACCGTCGCCCTCATCCCGACCGGCGACATGCTCACCATCCTGCTGCGCCACGGTTCCACTGCCACCGCCCTGAGCGTGCACGGCCTCACCGCCGCCCTGGTGGCCGCCAGCGGCGCGCTGCTGCTACGCCGTGAAAGCCGGTGAGCGCCCGATGAAGACACTGCTCAATACCGCTCACATCTACATGATCATCGGCCTGATCTCCGGGTTCTACTACCGCGAGATCACCAAGCTCGAACATTTCACCGGGAAGTCGCAGCTCAGTGTCGTGCACACCCACCTGCTGGCGCTGGGCATGCTGTTCTTCCTCATCGTGCTGGCCTTGGAGAAGCAGTTCACGCTCAGCGCCCGGAAAAGCCTGTACGGCTGGTTCTTCCGGCTGTACAACATCGGCCTGGTCATCACCGTCACGGCCATGACGCTGCACGGCACCCTCACCGTGCTGGGCAAGAGCAGTGGTGCGGCAATCGCGCTCGTCTCGGGTGTGGGCCACATCCTCCTGACCGCCGGGCTGGTCCTGTTCTTCATCACCCTCGGCAAATCCATCGACGACAGCCGAACACCGCGCACCACAGCGGTATTCGCCGAACAGGAGGCATCGTGACCACCGGCCGGGACAGCGCGCTGTGGACGCGGGACGCGGTCTCGCTCGCTGCGCTGATCGCCGAGGGCGCCGTCACCGCGGCCCAGGTCGTCGAGGCGCATCTCGAGCGCATCGAGCAGGTCGATTCCGAAATCGGCGCGCTCACCGCGGTATTCGCCGAGACCGCGCGTGCGGAGGCGGCCGCGGCCGACCGCAGGGGGCCGACCGGGCCGCTGCACGGGGTTCCGGTCACCGTCAAGAACAACCTCGATGTCGCGGGCAGCCCGACCACCTGGGGCGTGGCGGCCCTCGGACAGGCCGTCGCGACAGCGGACGCACCCGCGGTGTCCGCACTACGGCGAGCCGGGGCGATCGTCATCGGGCGAACGAACATGCCGGACTTCGCCACTCGCTGGCACACCGACAACGACGAGGCGGGCCCGACGGTGAATCCGTGGTACCCGACCCGCAGCCCGGGCGGTTCCAGCGGCGGTGACGCCGCCGCGGTAGCGACTGGCATGACACCCCTCGGCCTGGGCACCGACTTCGGCGGTTCACTGCGGATACCCGCCGCGTTCTGCGGAGTCGCCTCGCTGCGTACCACGCCCGGCCGGGTGGCGGTGGCCTCGAGCCTGCCCGGGGCCGCACCCGCACCGACAAACCAATTGTTCGCGGCGCCAGGGCCGTTGGCGCGCAGCGTGCGCGATCTGACGACCGCCTTCGAGGTCCTCAGCGACAGCGCTGACGTGCGCGATCCCGGATGGATTCCGGTGCGTGACGCGACGGACATCGCGCTGCCCGCGGTCGCCGTCACGCTCGGTGACGATATCGATCCGCAGGTGCGGGCCGCGGTGCTCGGCTGCGCCGACGCCCTCGAACGCGCGGGATATCCGGTGGCCGAACTGGATCCGCCGCAATCGGGCGAGGTGGCGGCGGACTACGGCCGATTGGTCTCCACCGAGGTGGTGGTCCAGCGCCGCGAAGCCATGCGGCATGTCGGCAGCGCCGGATTGAACACCTTCGTGGACGCCGCGATCAACCTGTTCCCGCCGTTGGATCTGGCGGGCTACATGACCGCGCTGGGTGAGCGCCTCACCCGCCGCGCGGCCTGGTCCCGTTTCCTCGCGGAGCACCCGATCGTGCTCGGCCCGGTCTCGACCGAACTACCCTGGCCGGTCGGCTACGACCTCGGCGGCACCGCACAAGTCGCGACCATGTATGCGGCGCACCGCCTCACGATCGCCGCCAACTACCTGGCCCTGCCCGCGGTCACGGTCCCCGCGGGCGTCTCGGCCGAGGGTCTTCCCATCGGGGTCCAGTTGATCACCGCCCCATTCGCCGAACGCCGCGCGCTGACTGCCGCCGCCCATATCGAAGTGGCCTTTCCGATGCCCACACCCATCTCCCCGGCAACCGACCCGGCTACCCGGAACCCTGCCCGGGGCCACGCTCCGTCCAGTGGCTCGGGCACGACGCGGTGAACATTCCTTGTAGCGAAGGGAATCCAACTGTCACACAACACATTGCGATCCGCCGTGCGCGGACGGGTACTGCTGCCGGGTGACGAAGAGTTCGATACGGCACGGACGCCGTGGAATCTGAATATCGACCAGCCGGTCGCGGCCGTCGTGCACGTCGAAGACGCGGAGGATATGGCCGCCGTGGTCGGCTACGCACGTGACGCGGGCCTGTCGGTGACCGCTCAGCCCAATGGCCACGGCGCTTCCGGTGATACCGCCGGCACCATCCTGGTGCGCACGCGGCGGCTCGATCGAATCGAGGTGGATCCAGCGCGGCGACGTGCGCGCGTCGGTGCGGGAACCAATTGGGGCCAGGTGCAGGCGGCCGCCCTGCACGGCTTGACCGGGCTGGCCGGAGTTGTCGCTGGTCGGTGAGCATCGCCGCGGTCACGGCAGCGTGTATGCGGGGTTGGCAGACGGGCGAGTCGATGCCGATCGGCTGCGGCGCGCCCTGGTCACGGCGCCGTTGCCGCGGGCAGCCGATGGCCGGTTGGTGCTGGCGGTGGATATCACCTGCTGGCTACGCCCGGAGGCGCATACCTCACCGCAACGGATCCTGTGCCATACCTATGGTCGCGGCAAAGACCAGCATCTGATGATTCCCGGCTGGCCGTATTCGATGGTGTGCGCGCTGGAATCGGGTCGCAGTTCCTGGACCGCGCCGCTGGACGCAGTGCGCCTGGCCCCTGGTGACGACGCGGCGACCGTCACCGCTGGACAACTGCGCCAGGTCATCGCGAATCTGGTCGATGCCGGGCATTGGCAGCCCGGTGCTCCCGACATCTGGGTGGTGGCCGACGCCGGTTACGACGGACCCCGGCTGGCGTTCCTGCTGGCCGATCTGCCTGTGGCGGTGCTGGCCCGGATGCGTTCGGATCGGGTGCTGCGCCGCGCCGCCGGGCCCCGGTCGTCCGGCACCAGGGGTCGCCCGGCACGGCACGGCGACGAGTTCGTGTTCGGCGATCCGGCCACCTGGGGTGCCTCGGCGGCGGCCACCACTACCGACACACGCCTCTACGGCCCGGCCACAGCACGATCATGGAATCGGTTGCACCCCAGGCTGACTCACCGATCGGCCTGGGTCCGCGAGACCGGCTGGCTGCCGGTGATCGAGGGGACCGTGATCCGCCTCGAGGTGGCCCGCCTACCCAGCGGAGCTATTCCAAAGCCTGTGTGGCTGTGGCACTCTCGTGTCGATCTCGATGCTGCCGAGGTCGACCTGCGGTGGCAGGCGTTTCTGCGCCGATTCGACATCGAGCACACCTTCCGCATGCTCAAACAGACCCTCGGCTGGACCTCCCCGAAGATCCGCGACCCAGAAGCGGCCGACCGATGGACCTGGCTACTGCTGGCCGTCTACACCCAGCTGCGTCTTGCCAGAGGCATGACCACGGACCTGCGGCGCCACTGGGAGAAACCCGTGGTGGCACAACGACTTACACCTGCCAGGGTCCGGCGAGGTTTTCGGCACCTGCGCACGCAAACCGCCTGTCCGGCCAGTGCGCCGAAACCCTCCCACCCAGGACCGGGACGACCAACAGGCCGTCGCAACCAGCATCCGACCCCCCCGCTACAACGTGCACATCGCGACACCCAGCAGGACACAAGCAACGAAATCCGCTACCCCACGACCCCGCCGCACAGGTTTAAAGACAAGCCGGCAGCGCCACCCACAACTCCGGGCCGGTCCAGCGAACTGCAGGATCTCCACGATCCGTGTCGACATCACACCATGTACTCGCAGCGCCGTCCCCGACCTCGAGATACGCAGGTCGAGGGACGTCGCCCGAACTCCGAGCCACGCGCCCGCCGGAATTACGTGAAGGAGACGTGTCCTGGAACACCCTCGGCAAGCCGCCGATACGAACCGCCACCCGTGCACGAACGCTGACCGATGTCACTGACTGCGCCGAATAGAGCTGGGCCACTGCCCAATTCATCGGATCGCCTCGTAATACGCCATTATCGGACACGACCGATGACGCGTCCGTGTACCGCACCGGATCGCTGGTTATGGGCACCGCCGGGCGAATCGGCATAGATGGCACCTCCGGTGGCATCGACGTCGACACCATCACGGCCACATGGGATCTGCGCTTCCACGACCGCGAGCCGACGATGCACCACTTCCCTTCGGACTGGATGCACACCACGAGGTTGCCGCGCACCCAAATCCACCAGCGCGATCCCCGCGCTACGGCTGAGCGGCTCATTCTCCACCGGCGAGTCCTCGGTGGACGTGGCCGGATGGCTGGGATCGGTCGGCCACAACTGGGGAACTCAACATGCCCAGCACCGGATCTGGCTGCACAGTAGCAGTTTTCGAGAAAACCAAGCCATCTGGCTCGACATTGTGATCAGCCGCGTCCGGCTCGGTCCGATCACCACACCCTGACATCCTTCGGCTGGTTGTCGAGCAGCAATCGCTCATCAGGCGAAGACCCCGTACCGGGAGGTGCTGGTCCTCACGGGAGGCGCCAAGCACCATCCAAAAGGCGCGCAGCTCGCGGCAGGGCTGGCGCCGCGAGCACCGTGTCCCCTTACAGACGGTGTGTGGCGCATCAGTTTCGGCCGGAACCGGCCAAGTCGGCGGTGTGCCGTACGCGTTCGGCCGCCTGAGCCAACCGGATGCCGAACGCCGGATCGAGTTGGGCTTGCCGAGCGATGTCGTGAGCGATCTCGATGAGTTCGGGTCCGCCGGGCAGAAGTAGAAGGTCTGCCCCAGCTTCGAGGCTTGCCAGCACTGTGTCGAGAAGCGAGCGCCCGCGGGTTGTGCTGGGAGTGTCGAGGTCGTCGGTCACGATGAGACCTTGGAAACCAAGGTCGCGGCGAAGTATTCCGACGGTCTTGGCGGACGTCGACGCAGGTTCATCCGGATCGATCGCGTTCACGACGACCGGCCCAGTCATGATTGCACGAACTCCGGCCGCGATGACCTTGCCGAATGGCAGTAGGTCGGCATCGACCGTGTGCTGGTTGTCCAGCACTGTATCGCGCAGGGCGGGGTCGTCGGCGAGTTCGGGGTGGCCGGGAAAGTGTTTGGCGACCGCGATCACGCCCGCGCCCTGCACACCGGTGACGAACGCGGCGGCGATACGCCCCGCCTGTTCGTGCCCGCAGTCAAGGGTTCGCCCTTCCAGCCACGGGTTGGCACCGCTGAGCACATCGAGGACCGGCGAAAGGAACATATTCACGCCCAGCCGCCGCGCGGCGGCACCCACGGCCGCCGCCGATGCGGAGATCTCCTCATCCGAGAGGTTCGCCAGCGCGTCCTTGTCCGGAAACGCAGGTACTAGACCGTGCAGTCGTGCGATCCCCCATGGCTCCTGATCGACCGCGAGAAGCGGCAGTCCGTCAGTGCTACGTTCGACGTCCGCGGCGAAAGCAGTGAAGGTTTCGACCGATTCGCGGTCGTGCCGATCGGCTGACATCGCGCGGGCCACATACTCATCGCGACTCTCGCCAACCAGAACCGAACGTGTCCCCTGCTCCAACAGGCGCCGCAGCCAGGGATCAACCTCGAAATCTGACACTACCGGTAGCAGGACAGCGTGCGCGTCACGCTCGAACTCAGTCACGATCGACCTCTTCCCATTCAACGCGAAGCGGGGCGGCAGTTGCCACCCAGCCCGCTGCGGTATCTCGATGTAAGCAATGCTATCGAACAGACTCTACTTTCGTAAGATTGATTTTCGAACACAATTGATGTTCTATCGAAGGTATGGCGAGTACGAATCGACTGAGGCAGATCACTGAGGCCGTGCGCAAGGCAGGCCAAATCGGGGTCGCGGAGCTGGCCGGACTCACCGGCGCGTCAGAGATGACCATCCGCCGCGACCTCGAGACTTTGGCCGGTCAAGGTGTCCTCGAGCGCTATCGCGGTGGGGCGAAAAGCCTGCTGTTACACGGCGACGAACCCCCTTTCGCCCTGCGGGCACAGGAAGGGCTGAACGTCAAGCGGCGCATCGCCGCCGAGGTCGCCGGGCTGATCGCCGAGGGCGAGTCCGTCGTCCTCGACAGCGGCACCACCTGTCTGGAGGTTGCCCGCGCGCTCGAGCACCGTCGCCTGACCGTGATGCCGCTGTCGTTGCATGCGGTGAACGCGCTGACTGGGTTACCTCTGTTAACGCTGCTGGTGCCCGGAGGCAAGCCGCGGCCGGGCGAGCTGGCGCTGACCGGCCCGCTGACCGTCGCGTCACTGGCGGCGCTACGGTTCGACACCGCGGTTATCGGATGTTGTGGGCTGACCGCGGCAGACGGCCTGACCGCCTACGACCTGGACGATGCCGCGGTCAAGCGCGCCGCGATCGCCTCGGCCCGCCGTGTCATCGCTGTCGCGGAGGCCGCCAAGCTCTCTCGCACCGCCCTGGCCTTCGTCGCGCCAGCATCCGCTATGCATGCCGTGGTCACCGACGAGACCGCCGGGGAAGATCAGATCGACGCACTGGCGGAAGCCGGCGTCGTCGTACGGAAGGTGACTCTATGACCGGCACCGTGCTCTTCGACCTGTTCGGTGTCATTGCACACCACCAGTCTCTCGAAGGGAAGAACCGGTTGGCCCATACGGCCGACGCGACCGGCCCGGCCTTCTGGGACGCCTACTGGGCGCTACGCCCGCCGTATGACCGGGGAGAGGTGACCGGCCCCGGCTACTGGCGTCAGGTGGCCGACCATCTTGGCACCCGTTTCGATGACCGTCGGATCGCTGAACTCATCGCGGCAGACGTTGCCAGCTGGAGCGGAGTCGACGACACCATGATCGCCTTGCTCGGCGAACTCGCGGTAGCCGATCGCCGGATCGCGCTGTTATCCAACATCCCCGAGGAATTGGCTGCCCATTACGAGGAAAATCACAGCTGGTTCCGGCACTTCCACTTACACGCCTTCTCCTGCCGCATCGGCCACGCTAAACCCGAGCCGGACGCCTACCTGTGGTGCCAGAACGCCCTGCGCGAGGAGCCCGCTCGCATCCTGTTCGTCGACGACCGTCAAGACAACATTCGCGGCGCCGAGGCAATCGGTATGCACGGCCACCTCTTCACCACCCCCGCTCGGCTGAGAGAACGCCTCGCCCAGTGGTACGCCAGCCCGCTGGCATCATGAGCATGTGAGCTTGCCTTCGGCCACCAGTGACACTCCTGCTCGGCGGTTGCTGGCGGCCGCCTAGATGCTTACGAGATGCTCGAATACGGACTCTAGGTGGCTGGTGTCGAACGGCTGCCGGGGCGGCCGGAGTCGGTGTGGCGCCCGCTGATGCGCGGCGACTCGAGGGCTACGGTGACGTAGTGCGTCGGTTTCTGACAGTTCATGCGCACGGTCGGCTCCTGGGATCATCAATATCGGTGCGCATTTCAGCCCTTGCTCTCGCCCGCATCAAATCTATGTTCTCGCACCGTCGCTCATGCAGGTCGCACATCATTCTCCAGAATTCGGCGGCAGTGCAGCTCCACTTCTCTTCCAGCGCCGCCGCTTGCAATGCGGGTTTCTCCCTTTCGACTTCGTTTTCGGCGTGTGCGGCGCGGTCGATCAGTTCAGTCCACCGCTTGAAATCCTGATGCAGCTCGTAGTCGACTTTCCGATACATTTCTATCTCCTTGATATCTATCTATCTATCTATCTATCTATCTATTCGAACCTCTTGATGTGCTCTTCAGATGGCCGGCTCGGCGTGTTGCATATCGCGCCGATCGGTCTATCGCGTCGGCGACCGCTTGTAACTCAGTCACGTATTCGACGTGACGTTCCGCTTCCGTTCATACCCGATGTCACCAGCTGCGCTCCAAATTCCGCTCGAACCCAACGGCAGTTGGAGGTGCCGAGTCCGTATTTCGTTCACCATTTCTGCGTAACCTTCACGTGCCTCAGCCAGGTGGAACCAGGCATGATGCCGCGTTTCGGTGTCTGCCGAGTGCAGCACTATCCACCACGCCTCGGCGTAGGTTTTAGCGATGTGGCTGATCACTTCCCCTAGCGAGTGCGTGTGTTTGCGCGCGCTTTTCGTGCGCGGCACATGGCGGGCCGCCCAAGCATCGATCTCACCCACAACTCGATCAATTTCTGCACGAACCGGCTCGCAGGCGAGCTGCGGCGCCTGGTCGATCCGGAACGGAATTGACTCCGCGTGCATATCGCTGAGTTCTCGCGCCCACCGAACGAGGGGTACGGTACTGGTACAGCGACCCGAGATCGCTTGAAGTAGGTGTGCGGGCTCCAATAACGGCATCGCCCTCGTCGACGAGGATTCGCCGACCGGCTGCTCTCTTGTTGATGTGTATCCGTTCAGATACATCACTCACCGCCTAAACAAGTCGTCTCCTTGACGGCGACGCGTTCCGCGATCATTCCGATCGCCGTGGAACACTGGGATCTCTATCGAGGCCCGCAGTTGCGGTTCGTGACCTCATCGCCAGGCTGTCATTGCGTTGGGGGGACGTCGAGGCTGCGTCGTTGCGACCTGTCCGGAAGGCTGCGTCGTTGCAGCGGTCCGGACAATTCGGCGTCCTAGGTGCACTCATCGTTGAGTGGCGCTAGTCACAGTCTGTTACGCGGATGCGCGGGGGGTAATAGGCAAGGTGAGCAGGCCAAGCGACGCCTCATGCATATGTTGCGCAGGGGGGTATCTGCCGAAGCTCTTCACTCGAATTGATGCGGCACCGGGTAACTGCCGCGCGCCGACTGAGCTTGTCGTTAACCTCTAGCCCTCGGCGGTCGTCAAAATTGTTGCTGCTGCGCATATTCCGGTGATGGTGACTGGCGTGTCGTCGTGACATGGGACGGCCACCGTTTCATGATCTCGAGTTCCTACCACAGATCCTGAAGATGAAGACGGTGGCCGTGGCCCAGATTGTGCCCGATGCGGCTGGTTCGGGCGAGCGGACACAGTCGTCGGTGCCGGATTGCCTTGCCGGGTTTCGTTGTTCGTTCTACGACAGCCTCGCGGAGCGTCCGGATGTGCTGTTCGAGCTGGCCGATGCGGTGTTATGCGCTGAGGGGCCGGTGACTACGCTGGTCGGGCTGTCACTGACGCCGGAGTATCGCCGCAGCCATGGTGGGCTCTACCACGGTCTCGCCGCCGGCGAGATCCGCATCGAGCGGCTGTGCCGGCCCTCGGTCGGTCTCGATCCCGATCGGCACCTCCGACAGCTCGGCGTCCTCGCCATGAAAGTCGGCAACGATCTTGTGAACTTGGCGATTCCGGCGCGCCTTCTGGCAGCTTGGCCCGTGTCCTGGTCCGCCCGTCAGGGTCCATCACCGCGATGTCGTGGTGGGGTCGACGTGGAGCGCGGTGCCGGGATTGCTCCCGGTCCGTTTCTCCACGCCGCCCTCCCGAACCGGACGTGCGAGTTGTCCCCGCATCCGGCTCTCCACAAATCTCGTTGAGCTGTCGTTTATCTCACCGTGTGCTGGGCCATGGCGAGGGGATTGTCGTGCCCCGTGGTCGGTAGCGCGTCGTGACCACCGAGCCGGGATTGAACAGCACGACTTCTCGATCGTGTGGCCACCATCCGCCGTCGCAGAAGCGGCGGCGAAGCTCCTTCCATCCTGCGTTGGGATACTTGCGCCGCAGCCATCCGAATACCTGTCGCCAGACGATCATGCGCAGATATTGGAAGGCGCGGGCCGATACTCCGGGACGGAAGTAGGCGGTCCAGCCCCGCAGCACTTGGTTGAGCTTGTGCAGCAGGACTGCCAGCGACAGGCTGACGTTCATTCGGCAGATCGTCTTCGTCTTGGCCTTGATGGATCGGAGCGCCTTCTTAGCCGGGTAGTTGTAGACGAAATGCATTGTCGTGCCTCGCTTTCGGTGGCGCTGGATGCGCCAGCCGAGAAAGTCGAGACCCTCGTCGATGTGGGTGATCAGAGTCTTCTCCGGCGACAGCTGCAAGCCGACGGTGGACAAGATCTCCGAGACTTCGGGAAGCAGTGCCTCCGCTCGGGTGCCCGAGACCAGGATGACGAAGTCGTCCGCGTACCGGATCAGCCGGTAGTTGGGCAACCCCTTCTGGCGTCGGGTGAACCGTCGCTTCGGGCTGGTCTGCGGGCCGCCCTCGATTCTGGTGAAGTGCTCGTCCAGAACCGACAGGGCCACGTTGGCCAGCAGCGGAGACAGGATCCCGCCCTGCGGGGTGCCGGTGACGGTTTCCTTGGATGTGCCGACCTCGGTGAGGATGCCGGCCTTCAGGAACGCCTTCACCAGCGCGAGCACTCGCTTGTCGCCGATTCGAGCCCGCACCCGGTCCAGCAGGGCCGAATGCGAGATCTCGTCGAAGCATGCCTCGATGTCGCCTTCGAGCACCCATTCGTAGGTCTTGGATGCCAGGAAGCGCGTCTCGGCCATCGCGTCGTGCGCACGCCGGTTCGGTCTGAAGCCGTAGGAGCACGGAGCGAAGTCCGCCTCGAATATCGGCTCCAGCACCAGCTTCAAGGATGCTTGGACCACCCGATCGGCCACGGTCGGAATGCCCAGGCGACGCCGCTTGCGCGACCCCGGCTTGAGAATCATCCGTTCTCGGACCGGTGTCGGGTGAAAACTGCGGGCCTTCAACTGATCCCGCAGCTCGACGAGGAACTGGTCCTCGCCGATCCTGTCCCGGACGAAGGCGGCGGTCATGCCGTCGACTCCGGCCGAGCGCGCGCCCTTGTTCCCCGCAACCCTCTCCCAGGCCATCAGCAGAAAGCTGGGATCGGTGACGAGGTTGAACAGATCGTCGAACCGACGATGAGGATCGTCGTTCGCCCAACGATGCAGCTTGGTCTGAATCTCCAGTACCCGCCGCTCAGCACGAATCGCGTTGAGCGACAGCTCACTTGTATTCACGAGTGCCCTCCTGGTCTTCCAATACTTCCGCTGCTGATTTGCTGGCTCCCTTCGCCATGTGATCGGCTTTCCCGATCTCGGGCTACTACGGAGCCTCCGCCCCGTTCGCTGTCGTCAGCCGACGACGGGCCTGTCCCCGGTTCGTGCTGGCTGCACGAGACAGGGACGACATCGAACGGTTCCCACGTTCACTCGAGAGTCGATCGACGGATTAGGCGCCCAGCTCTACCCCTGCGGCATCGCCACGGTTACGCCGCAGGCATTCACCGTGGCCTCCTGACGGCTTGTCACATCCCCGCCAAGAGTTCCCCGACGTCCATCAGCGTCGGGTGCGCACCGCGACCAGCCCATATCTGCCAGATTTGAGCTGGAGGGCCGTTAAGGGGCGTCAAGCACTGGTTTCTCGCGTACACCTTTCCGTCTTGCTGACCGGACCCGCGCCATCTGGCAGTGCTGGCACGTCCCGGCGTTGTCAGGACTGCTCCCAACCTCACCGGCGTCTCCCGGATCAGGCTGTCCTCAGCTTCATCCGGCCGCTGCGACGGCCGGATGGCGAAGGTCTCTCACCTCCGCTCGACTTCAAGCGCCTCGTGGCGCACATGGCCTTCCGCCCAGTCGTCGCCGATGAACAGCAAGCCGTTTCTCCGTCCTGTCGCGTGGACTGACCACGACAGTCATGCGGGAGAATCGTCGAGATCCAAGCCGATGACGGCGGCGCCTTCACGGGCCAGAGTCAGGGCGTGGTTGCGGCCCTGCCCCACGCGCGATTCCGGTGAGTAACGCGACCTTGCCGTCCAGTGTTCCCATTGCTGTCTGCTGAGAGTTGCTGACCGTGGCGGATACCCCGCCGGTCCAGCGTCCGAGGCGACCTTCGTGCCGGACCGGCGGGTTTTCCAAAGGACTAGTCGGAGGAAGCTGCTGGAGTGCGGTCAGCGATGTCCTGGAGGTCACGCTGGCTGTGGTGGGCCCGCAGCACCTCGGCGATTTCGATGGCATCGCCTTCGGGTGCGATGGACTTCGTGTAGGGCTTGGCGACGACCATGTAGATCAACCCAACCGCGGCCACGATGAGGAATCCGATGAGCGCAATCCATCTGTCATAGAACGCCAGGCTGGTGTCTCCGTTGGGGCGTGCCAGCACAATCATCGACGCCACGCCGTAGATCAGGGCGCCGATTCCGACCGGCCAGCCCCACCGGCCCAGCGACCACCGGCCCGCTGGTTTCCAGCCCTTGAATCGCGCACGCAGGGAAGCGAACACAACCATCTGGAAGGCGAAGTAGCCCGCGAGGATCTGGAAGGAGGCGACCCGAAACAGTGCGTCGGGCAGGAAGTACAGCAACACGAACAGTGCGATCGGCAGCACGGTGAAGGCGATCAGCGCGTTGACTGGGACCTTGCGTGCGGAGATCTGCTTGAAGATGTGGCTTCCGGGGAACATGTCGTCGCGGGCGAAGGAGAAGACCAACCGGCTGCCTGCTGCCTGCTGACCCATCACGCAGGCCAGGAAGGACGTCAAGGCGATCAGCAGGAAGATCTTGGTGCCGACAGTCCCGAAGGTGTCGGTCAGGATGGCCATCACGGGGTTGGCCACTTCACCGTCGACGATTTCCTGCAGGTTCGGGGCGGCGAGGATGTATCCGACGAAGCCGAACAGTGCAGCGGCGCCGCCGAGAATTACGGTCAGCATCATCGATCGCGGGATCGTGCGGCTGGGGTCGGGTGTTTCTTCAGCGACTTCTCCGCATGCTTCGAATCCGTAGAACAGAACCAGGCCGATGACCGCCGCGGTGACGAAAGCACTCAGGTAGTCGCCATGCCCGGTACCCATGGTGTCGAACAGCACCGAGATGGAGTTCTTGCGGTGGAAGACCAGCAGATACAGTCCGACCGCGATGATGCCGGCGAGCTCGGCGGCCAGGCCGATCCGGGCAATAGTGGCAAGGGTCTTACTACCGGTAATGTTCAATAGCAGCGACAGCACCGTGACCACGATGGCCACGACCAGCTTCTCGCCAGGGGTGGAGGCAAGGTTGGCGTCGGAGCGAAACAGGCCGAGCACGAAGTCGGCGGAGAACATCGCGGTGGTCGTCACGCCAACAAACACTCCCACAATGTAGATCCAGGACATGATCCACGCGTAGCAGCCATTCCACAATCGGCGCGCCCATTGATACAGGCCACCCGCGATCGGGAACTGCGACACGATCTCACCGAATACCATCGCCACCAGCAGCTGCCCGAACGCGGCGATGACCAGCCACAGGATCGACGGGGGGCCAGCCGTCGTCAGCGCCTGGGCGAACATCGACAAGATCCCCACCATGGGCGACAGGTACAAAAAGCCCAGCGCGAAATTCGCCCACATATTGATCTTGCGATCGAAGCTCTCCTCGTAGCCGAGCACACGCAGATGAGCATCGTCAGCGGAAAGCTGTTTGCCCGGGTCGTCATTCATAATTGACATCCTTCTCTTTCAACAGTGGATCGCAGATCGAGTTGCAAGACCATGAGCGAACGCCCGACTACCGACCGCGCGTGATGTCCTCACACGCCTCGGCGACCTCGATGCGCTACGTGTCCCACCCGTTGAAGAGAAGGAGTAGATCATTCACGAGCCTTGGAATCCGAAGCCGTCGGAGGCTGGAACCGGGTACTGTCCCGCCACCGACTGCCCTACTGTGACTGTTGCCACAGGATGAGTGTGATCTTCCGGCAAACCCGAGCGAAGACACATCGTGTGCAGGATTGCAGGAGTCAATTTCACCGTCTGGCCAGAAGGTTTCGGCCATGTTATCGACCGTAGTCGGCCGGTGAAGTATGTGCTTGTGAACCATCGAACACAATCGGAATTCGTAACTGGTCAGGTTATGCGGGCAGCCCTGGTCGTCCCTCGACGAACATGACGAGGGTTTTCGAAGGTTCGCTGGCCGTGTTTGGCCGCGGTGGATAAGTAGCCTCGTATCGTGCAGAACTGTTGTGCGCCGGTGAGTGTGCCTATTGGCGAAGGGGACTGCTGCACGACCAGGTGACAGGTTCGATCACGCGGCCTGACTGGCCGGTGGGGTCATGATCGTCTCGTATTCGATTGGCGTCAAACGACCGAGAGCGGTCTGCCGTCGGCGGCGGTGGTAGG